>JANXUM010000297.1 GCA_025356215.1 Bryobacter sp.
CCCACGACCCAACTCGCAGCAGCTCCTTCGGAACATCACCCTCCACACATCCCAGCGCCCGCCGAATCTCCCCAAACTCCATCCCTAGCCGCGCTTCCCCCACCATCCGCGCAATCCTCTCCCCCATCCCCAATCCCACCAACCCTTCCAGCCGCTCCGCCGCCCCTTTGCGCCGCAACCGCTTTCCCGCCCCATGCAACTCGGCAACCGTCCCGCCTCCGATCGTTCCCGCCGGCGACAAGCTCCGCAAGATAAATCGATCACCCGGCAGCAACAGCGTCTCTCGCTGCATCACCACCCGCACCCACCCGCTCGCCCCCGCCACAATCTGGCGCGGATTCGACAAAATCCTAAGTTCCGCCGCCCCCTCCGCCGTCCCGCTATGCATCTGCACGCGCGCCCGGTCGCGGATCGTCCTCGCCCCCCTAAGCGTCTCGATCTTTGCATCGAATACCCGCGTCGCCGCCATCATTCCCGGCACCGCCGCCACGTACCCTCGCTCCACCTCCCCCACCTCCACCCCCGCCAGGTTCACCGCTGTCCTCTGCCCCGCCACCGCCTCCTTCACCTTCTCCCCGTGCACCTGGATGCCCCGCACCCGCGCCACCCGCCCGCTCGGGTACAACTCCACCTCGTCCTCCACTGCCAATCGCCCATCGCGCAACGTCCCCGTCACCACCGTCCCATGCCCCTTCATCGTGAACGCCCGGTCCACCGGCAGCCTCGCCATCCTCCCGCCCACACGCACAGGACTCCCGCCCGCCACCCGCAAGATCGCCGCCACCAACTCCGGCAACCCCGCCCCCGTCATCGCGCTCACCGCCACCACTGGCGCGCCTTCTAGGAAGCTCCCCGCCACCAGTTCCTCCACCTCCATCCGCACCAGGTCCAACCAGTCCGCGTCCACCAAGTCCGCCTTCGTCAACACCACAATCCCCTCGCGCACACCCAGCAAGCGGCAAATCTCAAAGTGCTCCCGCGTCTGCGGCTTGATCGCTTCATCCGCCGCCACCGTCAACAACACCAGATCGATCCCGCTCGCCCCGGCCAGCATGTTCCGCACAAATCGCTCATGTCCCGGCACGTCTACAAACCCAATCCGCACCCCGCCCGATTCCAGATGCGCAAAGCCCAACTCAATCGAGATCCCCCGCTCCTTCTCTTCCTTCAGCCGGTCCGTATCGATTCCCGTCAACGCCTTCACCAGCGTCGTTTTTCCGTGGTCGATATGTCCCGCCGTTCCGACGATAATGTTCTTCATGCGGCTTGTGGTTTCTTTATTCTGTCTGATGGCCGGTCTCCCTGGTCAACAAGCCGGTCAAGAGCCCGACGCCGCAACTTTCAAAACCGGCGTCACCCAGGTCCGCGTCGACGTCCTCGTCTCGGGCGACAAAGGTCCCATCTCCACCCTCCGCCGCGAAGACTTTCTCATCGAGGACGAAGGCAAACCCGTCGCTGTCAACTCCTTCGGCCGCGAAGCCGAATCCTTAAGCATCCTCCTCCTGCTCGACGCCTCGGGCAGCATGCGCAACTACCTCGAACAAATCGGCCGCCGAGCCCGCGCGCTCCTCGAACAACTCCGCCCCATCGACCGCGTCGGCGTCATGGGCTTCGCCAAAGAGTCCGACTACCTCATGCCCTTCACCTCCAACATGGACCGCGCCGCCAACGCCATCGACCAAGCCCTCCGGCCCGGCCTCTTCCCAGCCGGCACCTCCATCAACGCCGCCATCGTCGATGCAGCGCAAGCCTTCATCGACAGCCCCAAAGAAGTCGGCCACCGCGCCATCTTTATCCTCACCGACAACAAGGCCCTCAATTACCGCGTCAGCGATGACACCGCGCTGCGCAAGCTCTTCGATGCCGACGCCCTGCTCAACTCCATCGTCACCAAAAACGCCGAAGCTCCCAAGCCCGTCAAAAACCCCTCCCAACAAAACCCCGACTTTAGCTGGGCTGACGTCTTCAAGCTCTCCGCCGAGTCCGGCGGCGAAGTCCTCCGCACCGACCGCGCCGACGAAGCCTTCTCCAAGCTCCTCTCCAACCTGCGCGAGCGCTACCTTCTCACCTACAACGCTCCCTCCGCCACCCCTCGCCAATACCGCCGCATCCGCGTCACCCTCACCAAAGAAGCGCAAAAGCGCTACGGAAAAGTTGTCATCCGCGCACGCTCGGGCTACTACACTGGTGCGTAATGTCCGAAAATAATCCCGCCGCCGAGCTCGAACGCCGCCGCGCCAACGCCCGCCTCGGCGGAGGCCAAGACCGCATCGATCGTCAACACCGCGACGGCAAACTCACCGCCCGCGAGCGCGTCGAATTCCTCCTCGACGAAGGCAGCTTTGAAGAGCTCGATCCTTTCATGCGCCACCGCTGCCGCGATTTTGGCATGGACGAACAGGTCTTTGACGGCGACGGCTTCGTCACCGGCTACGGCCAAATCCACGGCCGCCCCGTCTACGTCTTCGGCCAGGACTTTACCGTCCTCGGCGGCTCGCTGTCGGAATCGAACGCTCTCAAGATCTGCAAGGTCATGGACATGGCGATGAAAAACGGCGCGCCCCTGATCGGCCTCAACGATTCCGGCGGCGCGCGCATTCAAGAGGGCGTCGTCTCCCTCGCCGGCTATGCCGACATCTTCCTGCGCAACACCCTCGCCTCCGGCGTCGTTCCCCAAATCTCCGCCATCCTCGGCCCCTGTGCTGGCGGTGCCGTCTACTCGCCCGCCCTCACCGATTTCATCTTCATGGTCGACGGCACTTCGCACATGTTCGTAACCGGCCCCGAAGTCATCCGCACGGTCACTCACGAAGAGGTCAGCAAAGAGGAACTCGGCGGCGGCCAAACCCACAACGCCACTTCCGGCGTCGCTCACTTCCTCGCCGAAAACGATAAAGATTGCCTTCGCCAGATTCGCCGCCTCCTCACCTTCCTCCCGCAAAACAACCGCGACGAAACTCCGCGTCAACCCAACTCCGACCCCGTCGACCGCATGGACCCCGCCCTCGACTCCGTCGTCCCCGCCGAATCCAACCAGCCCTATGACATCAAGGACATCATCCACCGGATCGTCGACAACGGCGACTTCTTCGAGGTCCACGAGCGCTACGCCCGCAACATCGTCGTCGGCTTCGCCCGCATGGACGGCCAGTCCATCGGCATCGTCGCCAACCAGCCCGCTGTTCTCGCCGGTTGTCTCGACATCAACTCCAGCGTCAAGGCCGCCCGCTTCGTTCGCTTCTGCGACGCCTTCGGCATCCCTATCCTCACTCTCGAAGACGTCCCCGGCTTCCTCCCCGGCACCGAGCAAGAGTTCGGCGGCATCATCCGCCACGGCGCCAAGCTCCTCTACGCCTACGCCGAAGCCACCGTCCCCAAGATCACCGTCATCACCCGCAAAGCCTACGGCGGCGCGTATTGCGTCATGGGTTCCAAGCATCTCCGCACCGATATCAACTTGGCCTATCCCACCGCCGAAATCGCCGTCATGGGTGCCGAGGGTGCCGTCAATATTGTGTACCGTAACGAGATCACCAACGCATCCAACCCACAGGAGCTGCGTGATCGAAAAATCCAGGACTTCAAACAAAAATTCGCAAATCCCTTTGTCGCCGCCGAACGCGGTTATATCGACGACGTGATCCTGCCGCGCGAGACCCGTCCCAAGGTCATCCGCGCTCTCAAGATGTTGGAGAACAAGGTCGACCTAAACCCGCGCAAAAAGCACGGCAACATCCCGCTGTAGTATTCTCATGATGAACCCATGATTCGGAGCACTTTGATGAAAAACCTCGTTCGGAACCTCGTTGGCCTCAGCGCCACCCTAGGCCTGTTCCTCGGCCTCGCCGCCGCCCCCGCCTTCTCGCAGACTGGCTCGCTCGAAGGCAAAGTCATCGGCGCCGATGGCAAACTCGTTGGCAAAGACGCCGCCTTGATCAAGATCGTCCGCACGGACATCAAAGGTAACTACCAGGTCAAAACCAATAAGAAGGGTGAGTATTTCCACGCCGGTCTACCTTTGGGCACCTACGACGTCTCCTGCGAGATCGACGGCAAAGTGGTTGATAGCCTCAAGGGCGTCCGCATGCGCTTGGGCGAGCCCGTCCCCGCCAACTTCGATCTCTCCGTCATGGCCAAGAAGCAAGCGGAAATGCAGAAGGCCATGGAGACCGGCAAAGTCACCGCCGAAATGGCCCGCGACATGAGCCCCGAACAAAAGGCAGCGATCGAAAAGCAGGCCAAGGCTCAGTCCGAATCCATGAAGAAAAACAAAGAGCTCAATGACGCCTTCAACGCCGGCATGGAGGCCATGAAGACCAACGATTCCCCCGCCGCCATCGCCGCCTTTGAGAAGGCCGCCACCATGGACGACAAGCAGCACGTCATCTACGGCCAACTCGCCGAAGCCTACGCCAACCTCGCCAAGACCGCCCCCGCCGCCGAGAAGCCAGCCGCCAACGACAAGGCCATCGAGAACTTCAAGAAGGCCATCGAACTCAAGCCCGATGACGCTTCCTACTACAACAATTTCGCCCTCACCTTGGCCCGCGCCAACAAGTTCACCGAAGCTCAGGAAGCTCTCAATAAGGCCGCCACCATCGATCCCGCCGGCGCCGGAAAGTACTTCTACAACCTCGGCGCGCTTTTGGTCAACGCTGGCCAGAACGAAGTTGCCGGTCAAGTCTTCCAGAAGGCCATCGCCGCCGACCCCAACTACGCCGACGCCCACTATCAGTACGGTATCTACCTCACAGGTAAAGCCGTGGTCGACGCCAAAACCGGCAAAATGACCTTTCCTGACGGCACCCGCGAGTCCTTCGAGAAGTACATGACGCTCAAGCCCGAGGGTCAGTTCGCCGCCAGCGCCAAAGGCATGATTGAAGCCATGGGCGGCACGGTCCAAACCAACTACGTCAACCCGGACGCCAAAAAGGGTGCCGCCAAGCCAGCCACGAAGAAGAAGCCCTAGGCTCCTCCCATCGCTCTCGAAAACAAATGGCGGCCAACCTCGGTCGCCATCTGTTTCCCTGCGCCTCCGCCCTTAACGAGTAAGGACGCGCAGCTTCATTCGGCTCAATGCAGGCTGGCTTGCGTAGATCTCATAGACGCCATTGAAAACCCGGTCCCATGAGAAATCCGTTGCGTGTCGGCGCGCGGACTGTCCCATTCGGCGTCGAAGATCCGGATCGCGCTCCAAGCCGAGGATGGCGCTGGCAAATCCCTCGGCGTTGTCCGCAACAAAGCCGCTGACACCCTCTTCAACCTGCTGTTGTGGGCCGCCGCCGCGCGCCACGACAACGGGTACGCCCGAAGCCATCGCTTCCAGAATCACCAGCCCGAATGTGTCTGTCTCTGACGGAAAAACGAAAACATCCATCGACGCGAATGCGTCTGCCAACTCATCGCCGCGCAGCACACCGGGCAGCCGGGCGTGGCGCAGGTTTCGCTCCAGCCAGCTTCTCTCACTGCCCTCGCCGATCATGAGGATCCTGAAGTCCTTCAGACCCGCGCGCAGGAGTGCTGCCTCAATTTGAGCAAACAGTCGCACATGTTTTTCAGCGGTCAGCCGACCGACATAGCCGATCGTGAACGGAGCATCGCCCGTGCTTTTTCTGGCTGAGTGGAAGCGGCCGAGGTCAACCCCGTGTAACATCTCGTTACTCGGCTTACCCGTGCGCTCTTCGAGTAACTGAACTAACTCCACACTCGGGGCCATCGTCGCCTGGGGGATATGATAAAACCGCATTAAGGCGGCAAGGCTGACTCGTTCCGCGCCGCTACTGAATGATGACAGCATTCCCGCTGGTAAGAAAGCAAAGTTCTTTCTCACTCTGCGCGCGGCATATTCGTGTAAGTTGGTGTGCCACGATGCAACCAGAGGAATCTTTTGACGATGAGCGATATGCGCGCCGAGCACCCCCATGTCGCCCGGTCCCGTAATGTGCACCAGATCGGCGCCAAACTCACGCAGAAGCCGGGTGACTTGACCGGTATAACGCGTCAACAGAGGGTCGCAGTACAGATCTTGATCGAGCTTGAAAGAACAGATTCCCCGCTTCAGTTGAATTGTGAGCAATTCCCCCGATCGTTCGATATGGGTTTCTGGGCCGCCGTAAATGCATGCGAAAGGACGCTCGTGCCTCCGCGCAAAATCTGAGAATTCCCGGCTAAGACTGGCGACGCCATTTGGCTCATGAAAAGCGTCGGTGAAAAAGGCAACTTTAGGGTGTTCAGGCACAACGACTTTTCAATGATATGTCAAAAACCATAAGCAGACGACTCACAGAGAGCTGACTGCAGCCCAACGGCAAAAAGTCTCCGCGCGATCACATTCCCCTGAAAATTTTCAATCTATGCCGTATACTGAACCACATGGTTCAGTATTACCAAGCCAGTTTCGATGCCGCCTTCGGCGCGCTCTCCGATGCCACCCGCCGCGGCGTTCTGGAGCAACTCGGCCGCGCGGATGCGTCCATCACCGACCTTGCAGAAAAGTTCAACATGACCCTCACGGGCATGAAGAAGCACGTCGGCGTCTTGGAGCAGGCCGGGCTCGTCACTACTGAAAAGGTTGGGCGCGTGAGGACCTGCAAGTTCGGCCTACGCGGGCTGCGTGAAGAGGCGGCATGGATCGAACGATACCGCCAGCTCTGGGACGCGCGCTTCAACGAGTTGGACAACGTTGTCGAAGAGTTGAAACTAAAGGAAAAACGCAATGAACGAAAAAAGAGAAAGTGAGCCCACTCTCATGAACAATCGCACCGGGGTGGAACGCAAGTCCGACTGTGAACTCGTCGTCACACGCACCTTAAACGCGCCCGCGCGCCTCGTCTTCGAGGCGTGGACCAAGGCGGAACTATTCAGAAGGTGGTGGGTACCGAAATCGTATGGGCTGACCCTGCTTTCCTGCGAAATGGATGTTCGCGTTGGCGGGCAGTATCGATTGGCGTTTCGCCACCAGGATTCGACGATGGAGTTCTTCGGCACCTACCTCGAAGTGACACCGCATTCGCGCCTCGTTTGGACCAATGACGAGGGTGAGATCGGCCAGACCGTCACTACGGTCACCTTCGAGGAAAGCGACGGTAAGACCTTGCTGGTTGTGCACGATCTCTATCCCTCCAAGGAAGCGGTTGACTCCGGGGCGACGGGCGCAATGCCAGAGACGCTCGACCAACTCGACGAGTTTCTCGCCAGCCTGGCTTCAAGCTCGGTGACAAAATGACCCGCTCAAACGAGCAACCAACCAAGCTGCTGGTCGCGATGACCGGCAAGGCGAGCAACGCAAAAGCCGCGGAAGGATCTGCACCCGTGTTCGCCTACATCGCCAGCTTGCCGCAACCGCAGCGCGGCATCGCCGAGCGCATTGACGCCCTCGCGGCCGAAACTTTACCCGACCTCAAGCGAGCGGTCAAGTGGGGCATGGCCTACTACGGGGTCGACGGGGGCTGGTGCTTTTCTTCTGGCGCCTTCGTCGGCCATTTAAAACTGATGTTCATCCGCGGCACCGACATCCAGCCGGAACCGCCTGTGACGCCGATCGGGATGGGCAAATCCACCCGCGGCGTCGAGTTGGCCGCCGTCGGCGATATCGACGAAAGCCAATTGGCATCGTGGATGAAGCAAGCCGCTACAATGCCCTTCGTCGGGGGGAAGAAGCGATGACAAAGAAAAACTTGTCCCAAGCCCAGATGAAACAGCTATTGGGAGTTTTGCAAACCCGTTTTGAAACGAACAAGAACCGTCATCCGCATCTGGACTGGGCGAAAGTGCAGATCAAACTTGAAGCTGCCCCGGGAAAGCTCTGGTCGCTGAGTGAAATGGAACAAACCGGAGGGGAACCGGACCTTGTCGGGTACGACTCTGCCGCCAGCGAGTATATTTTTTACGATTGCTCAGCGCAAAGTCCGGTCGGCCGCAGAAGTCTCTGTTATGACGCTCAGGCGCTGGAGTCGCGAAAGCTAAACAAACCGGCGAGCAGTGCGTTGGAAATGGCGGTTGCGATGGGCACCAAGCTGTTGAACGAAGAACAATATCGACATTTGCAGACGCTGGGCAATTTCGACACCAAAACCTCGAGTTGGATCGAAACGCCCCCGCGGATCAGAAAACTCGGAGGTGCGCTCTTTTGCGATCGCCGCTACGACACGGTTTTCGTCTATCACAATGGGGCGGAGTCCTACTACGCCGGCCGCGCCTTTCGTTGCTCCCTGCGGGTTTGAGTTGCTCTGAATCGTCGAATCCCCGCCACCGCTGCCGGTTGTCCGCAATCGGGTCGTCATGCATCTCGTTTGTGTCGCGATATCTGCCTCCTCCGCCCATCTTCATTCACAGATTTTTTCAACTTGTCGAAATAGCACCCAACC
>JANXUM010000414.1 GCA_025356215.1 Bryobacter sp.
ACCCGCGAAGAGGAAGCCGGACTCGACTGGCAGGAACGCATTTCGCACCCCTCCGTTTTGGTGACCGATCTCTATGGTGTGGCTGGCCTCAAGCACGCGATGGACCTCAACGGCTACTACGGCGGCCCGCCCCGCTTGCCCATGATCCCAATCCCCCGCCCTGCTCAGATCGAAATCGAAGCCGCCTTCCACGGCCTCAGAGGTTAGCCATGCCCATCGCCCTCACCGCAGTCGAACAACGAGTCCTCGGCGCGCTCATCGAAAAAGAGATGGCCACCCCCGAGTACTATCCGATGTCGCTCAACGCCCTGGTCAACGCCTGCAACCAGAAGAACAACCGCGAACCCGTCATGCAGTTGGTTGAGTCCGACGTCCTCGACGCCGTCGAAGTCATGCGCCACAATGGCCTCGCTTTCGAGCATTCCGGCCGCGAGCACCGCGTCCCCAAGTACTCCCAAGGCATCGGCCAGAAGCTGAACCTCGGCAACAAAGACCTCGCCATCCTCAGCGTCCTGCTATGCCGCGGCCCACAAACCCCAGGCGAACTCCGCGGCCGCACCAATAGCCTTTACAGCTTTGAAGACCTCGACGCGGTCCTCTCGACGCTGGCGCGCCTCGCCGCCAAGGAAGACCCGCTGGTCAAAGAACTGCCCCGCTCCCCCGGCACCAAGGAAGCCCGGTGGACCCACCTCATCGGCGACAGCATCCCCGACTTCGCCCCCGCCCCTTCCGCCCATGTCCCGGCAAGCTCGCGCATCGAAGAGCTTGAGGAGCGCGTCCGCGCCCTCGAAGAGTTCGCTGAACGCCTCAAGTCCCAACTCGGCGTCTAGCGCAGAGGTCCGACCTGTACTTCCACAGCGCCCACTGGCTGCGGAATCACCAGCCGCATCTGATAGCTTCCCTTTACGGACGGCTGAAAGTCGCGAATCATCGAGTTCCAAATCCCTCCGCCCTGAGTCGTCAGCACTTTCTTCTCCTCAAACAAAAGCTTGCCCGCCGGGTCCAAAACCGCTAGCGATAGCTCTACCGTCCCCGCAGCCTTTTGCTCTGACTTCGGCCTCGGCGTGACCTCAATCCGGTTGTCGATACCCACTTCGTCGGCTCGAACGAAGAACGGAAACTGTTGCATCACGGACGCCTCGCCGCGGCCCGGCCCAGGCGTCGAAGTCTTAAAGACGTAGTTCCGGCCCAGCCCAAAGTACTCCGCGGCGACGGTGAATAGAATCGCCCCTGTAAAGAGAATGACGACCCCGACCGCCATGACCTTCCAGGAGGAGTGCTTCTTTGAGCGCTTCAATGCATTTCCTTCACGGCGATCTTGACATCGCTCACCGGCTCCGGCAAGGTCACCGCCATCTCGTAGGCACCCGAGATTGTCGGCTGAAAGTTCCTCACCAGGGAGTTCCAGTTCCGACCGCTATTCGGTGTGACCACCTTTCGCTCTTCAAATAGACGAGTTCCCGCCGGGTCGATCACCACAACAACCAGCTCGATCGCCCCCTTCGCCTGCGTGTCCGATCGCGACTTCGCGGTCATCTCAATCCGAACAGTAGCGTCGGCGTTTACCTGAAACGGGAATTGATGCGATACGCTGGCCACCCCGCGCGGCGGCCCGGACGCGTGCGTCACATAGCCGTCCCCTTCGCCCCAGTCCGGATAGTTCCTCGCGATCCTCACCGCGATCGTCGCCAGCCAGATCACGCCGATCGCCACTCCCAGCGTCTTCAGCACCGGGACCTTCGAGCGCATCCCCAACAGCCAAAACACCATCGCCACGACACAGATCGCCCCAAGTTCAGCGACGTACCAGACGATGGCGTCCAAGTCCATGGCTCAGCCTTTCATCACGGCTTTCGAGATGTCGTTGTAGAGCACAAACACAACCATCATCAGCAAGAACGCCAAGCCCACTTGCAACACTCGCTCCTTGAGTTGCAGCGACAAATCCCGCCGCCGCGCCATCTCAATCAGGAGCACCAGGATCATCCCGCCATCCAGTACCGGGATCGGCAAGAGGTTGAAGATCGCCAGGTTTAAGCTCACCATCGACATCAGAGAGATAAAATCCGCCGGACCTTCCTTGGCCGCCGCCGCCGCCATCCGCGCAATCCCCACCGGCCCTTCAAACTGCTTGGCCGACAGGCGCATCTGCACCACGCCCTTCAAGTAGTCGAGGATCAACGTCGCACTGCGCGTGTTGAACCTGACGCTCTGCTCGAGCGCTTCCATTGGCCCAAGGGCGACAATCACATACTTCGGCTCCAATTGGATACCGATCATCCAGCGCTTCTCGGTCTCGCTGAACTTGGGCTGCACGCTCACCTTGTTGCGTTCATGCGCCCGCTCGTAAATCAGGTCGACAGGCTTGCCGTTGCTCTCCTTGACGATTTCGACCAGTTTGGTCAGGTTGCGAACTGGGATGTTGTTGACGCTGATCACAACGTCGTTCGGCTGCAAACCCACCTTTTCGGCGTCAAAGCCCTTGAGGATGAACTTGATCCGGATCTCGCTCTGCTCCCGCCAACCGACGTATCCGGCCTGCGTCTTTTCATCGGCCTTTGGCGTCACACGCAGCGGCAGAGTCTGCTCATTGCGCTTTACCTTGAAGGCAATGTCCTTGCCCGCCCCGGTCAATTCCGTGATTAGCACGTCTTCCCACAAGGGGTTCTTCTTGCCGTCAAACTCGACGATTGTGTCGCCCTCTTGCACCCCGGCCAGCGCCGCAGGCGAGGCCTTTTCTACATGCCCGACGACGGCTGGCCCATCAGCGTTCAACACCTTCGGGAACTGATACATGAACAGCCCGGCCAATAGGCCCACCGACAGCAGGATGTTCATTGCCGGCCCCGCCGCCGCGATGAACAGGCGCTGGTAGCGAGGCTTGTTGACGAAGCTGCGCGGGTCGGTGCTGGTGCCGTCGTCTACAGCCATGTCGTCTTGCCCCAACATCTTCACGTAGCCGCCAAACAGGATCGCCGAGAAGCGGAAGTCAGTCTCGCCAATCTTGAAGCCGAACAGCCGCGGCCCAAAGCCCAACGAGAACTGCTCCACCTTTACATTGCAGATCAACGCCGCCCAGTAGTGCCCCAGTTCGTGGACAATGATCATCACTCCCAGGAGCACCAACAACCAGAAAAAGCTATTCAAGAATTCCATGTACTGACTTCAGTGTATGAGACGCGCGTCCGCGAAAAAAGTTCTTGATTGTATTACTGTATTAGTCTACTATCACAGTAGACCGCTGTGCTATTCCGACTCAACCCAGGTTCCGGTGTCCCGATCTACCTCCAGATCATGGAGCAGATCAAGCACGCCGTTGAGAATGGCGTATTGCGGCCCGGCGAGCAACTGCCCGGCATCCGCAAACTCGCCGAGTCGATGGTCATGAATCCCAACACGGTCGCCAAGGCTTACCGCGAGCTCGAGCACGAAGGGATTGTCGAATTGCGGCAAGGCGCGGGTGCCTTCATTAACGAAAATCTCAACTCAAAGGAGCTTATCGATCGTATGCAAACCGCCAGACCGGTCGTCGACAAAGCGGTTGAGCGCCTGTTGGCGCTCGGCCTGAGCGAAGAAGAGATCAAGCGGCTGGTAGACGCCGCGATCGCCGCCAGGGTCGGCCGATGAGAAGCATAGACGCCATCCAGACGCAGGGCTTGGCCAAAGTCTACGGCAAAGTGAACGCTTTGCGCGACATGACGCTGAGCGTTCCACAAGGCTCCTTATGCGGCCTGATCGGGCTGAACGGGGCTGGGAAGACCACAACGATCCGTATCCTCCTTGCCATGGCGAAAGCCGACTCGGGCTCAGCGCGGGTGCTTGGATTCGACGCTCTCCATGGCGAACAGAATCGCCTTCTGCGCGCCCGCACCGCCTACATACCCGAGCGCAAAGAACTGTTCCCATACATGACAGCGGAAGAGGCGATCCGCTTCACGGCTTCGTTCTACCCAAGCTGGAGCAAGGATCTTGAAGCCCGCTATGTCAAGGCGTTCGGGATCCCTCTCGATCGCAATGTAACCGCGCTGTCCAAAGGCACGCTCACAAAGCTGCACATGCTGCTGGCGGTCGCGCGCGGCGCGGATCTGCTGATACTCGACGAGCCCACAGACGGCCTTGACGCCATAGCCGCCGAGGAGGCGCTGCAGGCACTCGTTTCGCTGGTGGCCGATCATGGCGCCACCGTCCTGATTTGCTCCCACCGGCTAGAGGAGGTTGAGCAAATTGCCGACCACATCTGCCTGGTTCACAAGGGCCGCTGCTTCAAGCAGGGGGCGCTGGACGACATCCGCGCCAATACCCGCCGCCTGCACTTTGCCCTGGACGCGTCGCCAGCGCAAGTGGCGCAACTGTCGGAGCGCGGCGTCGTGAAGCAGGACGGACGCAGCATCAGCCTGTTCGTTGAAGATTCAGCGGATCAGGCGATTGAGCTCGCCCGTTCCCTCGGGGCCCACGATCTTGAGGCCCATACCGTTCCGCTGCGCGAGCTGTTTATCGAATCTGTGAGGAGGCAAGATGCTCTGGCGTAAGGCTTGGCTTGAGTTGCGATTCCGAATTCTGCTGGCTGTTGGCGTCAGCCTTTACATTCTCGCCACGCTGTTCACGGTGACGCCGGAGGCCGACCGCGACGAGAAGACGTGGAAGCTGTTTCTGGTTCTCTACGGCGGGTTGATGTTGCCGATCACGGCCAAAATTCTGGCCGGAGCCGGCATCAATTCCCAGACATCGTGGGGCATGCTACGCGGCTTCCATCCCTCCATGGGGTTCTTGTTGGCGATGCCGGTTTCGCGTTTGCGGCTGCTGGCGACGCGCGTCGCGGCTGGTGGCGGCGCGCTAGTGGCGATCGGCTCGGCCACCTTCGTTGGCCTCTTCCTTCTTGGCCCCCGCTTTGGAATTCATCTTTCACTCTCCGACCGGTGGCCGGCGCTCATCAACATGTTCGTGGTGTCGGCGCTGTTCTACTGCCTCGCTGTGCTCCTGAGCGCTTTGCTGGACGAGTTCTGGAGCGGCACGGTTGGACTGACGATTCTCGGCGCGGCTGCCGGCTACAGCTTCGGCCACCCGGGCGTCTGGTTCGATATGTTCGGCTACCTGACACGCCCTCCGTCCGCGTTCCCTTATCCGCAGACCCTTGCGTCGCTTGGAGTGTCAGCGCTCTTGCTGCTCGCCGCAAACTGGGTTGTCAATCGGAAGGAGTACTAATGTCCAAGAAACTCAAGCAGGTCCTGCTCGGACTGTTTATGGGCGTGGCGGGCATCGGCTTTGGCTACGCGATCGGCAAGTTGCTCAAGGGTAACTCGCTCGAAATTAAAGTTCGCTTGGCCAGCGTTCCCGTGATGATCCTGGCGGCGTGGCTCGTTCTGGCCGCACATGAGTTTGGCCACGTGGTGGGCGGCTGGCTCGCGGGCTTTCGCTTCCATTTCTTTGCGGTGGGCCCGCTGCGCATCGACCGGCTGGGCAGCAGGTTTACGGTCAAGTTCAACCGTACGTTGTCGCTCTGGGGTGGCATGGCTGCATGCGGCCCCGATCCAGCCAAGATCCCAACGGGAGACGCACTGAGAAGGAGGATGCTGCTACTGGTTGCAGGCGGCCCCGCCACCTCACTACTTGGAGGCTTAATGGCATTGCCAGCGCAGGTGTTTTGGCAGAGTAACCCGGACATGGCCCTCGGCTTCATGGTCTTTGCCGTGGCTTCCCTGAGCATTGCCCTGGTCACGATGCTGCCGATCGGCAACCATGGTTACGTCAACGACGGGGGGAGGATCCTTAGCCTGGTTCGCGACAATGCGGACGCCCGACGCTGGATGGCGACGGCCACCCTTGGCACGATCGGGAGCGAGGCTCGGCCTCGCGATTGGCCCGCCGCGCTGGTTCACGAAATCACCCGTGACCCTCAACCCACTTACGACGGCATCATGGCGATGTGGCTTCGATACTCGTGGCATCTGGATCGCAAAGAATTCGCCGAGGCCAAGCACTGGCTGGACCTGGCGTTATCGCACGTCGAGCAGTGGCCCCCGGCCGCCCGCCCGATTCTTCATTCCAGCGCCGCGCACTTCTACTCTCAACTGGAGACGGATCTGCCGCGCGCCCGTCAACATTTAGCGGAGGCCCGTAAGCCGGGCTTTCTTCAACTGGAGGCCGTTGCGTTGTCCGAGGCCAGCGTCTTGCTTGCCGAAGGCGATCGAGCGGCCGCGCGCGAACGGATCGGCGAGGGCCGCAGACTTCTGGCCGACACCTCGGGCACCGCCCGCGACAGCCTCCGCGAACTCATCGAAGAGCTCGCGGCTAAAACCTAACCCAAACACCCCAAGGACCCTTATGCAAACGCTTACACGATACGTGTGCCTCGGCGCGCTGCTGACCCTGTGCGCCCAATCTCAAACTGAAAAGACCCTCTGGCTGGCCAGTTTCGACCAAGTCTGGCAGACGGTTAGAGACAAGCATTTCGACGCCAAACTGAACGGCGTCGACTGGCAAGCCGCCCGCGACGAGCTGCGCCCAAAGGTTGAAGGCGCCGCCAGCGCCGAGGAGGCGCGCGGCTACATTCAAGCTCTGTTGAGCCGCCTTGGCCATTCTCATGTTGGGATCATCCCCGCCGCGGCCTATCGAGGATCGGTCGGCCAGTTTGGACACCTACCGTCCATCCCGCTGGAACTGAAGTACGAGCGGCTTTCACCGGCCAGCGGCTACATCCGCATCACGGCGTTCTTCGATCCCGACGCGATCGAAGGGCTGCTCAAGGAGGCGGCGACGGATTGCCACGATTGCCGCGGGCTCATTCTCGATCTTCGCGGAAACCCCGGCGGCATCGGGGGGCTGGCGGCCACGGTCGCCAGTTGGTTTGTGGATCGGCCACTCTCACTCGGCACTTGTTACTTTCGCAACGCGCAACTGAATTTAGCCACCAACCCCAGATCGCGTCGCTTCTCCGGCAAGCTGGCAATCTTGATCGACGGCCGTTCGATGTCCACGTCTGAAATTCTCGCTGGGGGCATGCAAGACCTCCATCGCGCGACAATCTTTGGCCAGCCCTCGCCCGGCTTCGCGCTCCCTTCGGCGATTGAGAAGCTTCCGTCGGGCGATGGCTTTCAGTACACCACGGCCAACTATATTTCTGTGGGCGGCAGGGCCTTGGAAGGCAACGGCGTCAAGCCCGATGTCCTGGTTCCGCTCGCCAGTAAAACAACCGCGCAAGGCCTCGATGCTACTCGCGCTGCGGCCCAGCAATGGATTGAAAAGGAGTAACCATCATGCAACGCAAATCATTTCTCGCCCTTCTTTTACTGGCCTCAACCGGGTTGGCCGAAACTCTTCCGAAGGCCGAAGCTCTCTTGGATCGCTATATCGAACTCAGCGGCGGCAAGGCCGCTTATGAGAAGTTGAAGTCTCAATCGATGCGGGCCGAGGTGGAATTTATCGGCCAAGGGATCAAAGGTTCCAGCCGCACGCTGAGCGAGTATCCCAATCGGAGCCTGACGACGATGGAACTGGCCGGCGTTGGCAAGATGCTCTCAGGGGTTTGGGACGGCGCGGTTTGGGAGTCCTCAGAGCTACAGGGTCAACGCCTGGTTACAGGGGCCGAGAGAGGCACCATGTTGCGCATGAGTGACATCCGGGCTGTGGCGAACTGGCGTTCTCATTACTCCTCGGTCAGCACAGAGGCGATCGAAGATGTGGATGGCCAGCAGTGCTATCGGGTCGTCGCCACACCCAAGGACGGCGGGAAGCCGGAGTGGTCGTGGTTTTCCAAGGACTCAGGCCTGGTCGTGAAGACCAAGCTGACGATGATTTCCCCAATGGGCGAGCTACCGCTGGAGATTGTCGTCAGCGATTACCGCAAGGCTGGTTCATTCCTCGTTCCGCATCGTTCGATCCAATCGGTGGGCCCGCAGAAGATCGACAACCGAATTCAAGAGATCCGCTTCAATGTTGCCATTGAGCCTGGGCAATTGGAGCCGCCCGAAGAGATCAAAGCTTTGATCGCTAAGCAGTAGCCGTGGAGTGGACCAGCGCTCGCGCCACTTCGCG
>JANXUM010000417.1 GCA_025356215.1 Bryobacter sp.
CCGATCTCGGTGTCTTGATCAGCGGCAACCGCCTCACGGTCGAAGCCAGGCAAACCCTCAACGGAATCCTCGCCCTCCGCCGTCAAGTCAATCAATCGAACGAGTCGATCAAATCTCTCGGCCTACAGGTCACCGAATCCACCAGCGACCAGGAGCGCGTCCGCCGCAACCTCCAAAGCCTCAACTCCGTCCCGGGCCAACAAGAGCGCGTCCAAAAGTACGCTGCCGAGCTCGCCAACCTCGATGGCAGAATCGTCAGCCTCCGCGATCAGATTGCCGCCGAGACCAAAAAGCGCGACGACCTCAATCGGCAGTTGTCGCAGCGCATCGACGCTGCTAAGTTCTAAATATGACTGAAGAGGACCGCAAAGCCCGTAACGCCGAAAAGCTCGCCCAGCTCTACCCAACCTTTGCCAAGCGCATCGCCAAGGTAATCGCCGCCCTCGAGGCAGACGGCGTACGTCCCCGCATCCAGGACGCCTATCGTTCCCCCGCCGACCAACTCATCGCCTTCAACAAAGGCAACTCCAAGCTCAAGTTCGGCTTCCACAACGTAACTGGCGATGGCGGCAAACCGGAGTCCCTCGCCGTCGATCTTCTCGACGACGACCATCCTACGAGCATGACGACGTCTTACTTCCTCCGCGTTGCCGTCGCCGCCGAGAAGAACGGCCTTCAAACCGGCATCCGCTTTGGACTTCCCGCCGGCCTTCGGGCGGGCATCGATGCGGCCATCGCCGCTAAGAACTATGCCGCTCCCGTCAAGGTCGGTTGGGACCCCACCCACATCGAACCCACTGGCATCACCCCCAGCGAAGCCAAAGGTACCAAGCGCCCCTCTTGATCGGCGAACCCAATCTAGCCTTCGATTGGCGCGGCGACTTCCCGACGGTCGCCACAGTCCCGGCCGTCTTCGTCATCCATATGCGGCAAGGGCAGCCTTACATGGCCCGCACAACGATGCTCGCCCGCCGTCTCGCCCGCCTCCTCGCCCCCAAGGCCGGAAGCCGTCTTCTCGACCTCAGCAAGCTCGCCGAGCGCATCGAAATCTGGTACACCCCCACCCGACTCCAACAAGCCTTAACCTTCTACTCCCTCGCCCGCATCCACTTCCCCGATACCTACCGCAAAACCGTCCGCCTTCCGTCGCCCCCTTATCTGAAGGTCCTTCTGGGCAACACCTTCCCTCGCACGCAGATCACCTCGCGCCTCAGCGGCAAAGATAGCCTCTTCTTTGGACCCTTCCGGACCCGCGCCGAGGCCGAGCGCTGGCAAAGCGAGACTCTCGACTTCTTCCAGATCCGCCGCTGCGAAGAAGACCTCGCCCCGCACCCCGATCACCCCGGCTGCATCTATGGCGAGATGAACCAGTGCCTCCGTCCCTGTCAACAAGCCGTCGGGATCACCGAATATGCAACCGAGGTCGCCCGCCTCACCAGCTTCATCGATACCCACGGTGCCAGCCTCCGCGAGGCCATCTCCCACGCCCGCGACCGCGCCAGCGCCAATCTCGAGTTCGAGGAAGCCGCCCGCCAGCACCGGCGCTACGACAAGGCCGAAGGCCTCATGCGCTCCGTGAGCGAGATCGCCACTGACATCCGCCACGCCAACGGAGTCAGCGCCGTGCGCGCCGGCGACAACGTCAACCTCTACTTCCTCCTTGATGGCGTCTGGCAGGCTCCCACGCCCTTCGACCTGCGCGCACAGTCCGGCGAATCGATGGATCGCCGCCTCCGCCAAGTGGTCGACTCTCTCCCCACCCCGCGTGCCACGATGAAGGAGCGTGAGGAGCATTTGGCCTTGCTCTCGCGCTGGTTCTTCTCCACATGGCGCGACTCCGAATGGCTCCCCTTTGAATCGCGCGCCGGCATCCCCTACCGCAAACTTGTCCGGCTGATCTCCAGGGCTATGAATCCAACCCCCACTCATGCGACCATGACCGTTAATGATTCGCCAGCTTCAGCTTAGTTTCCTGGTCGCCTCCCTCCTCCTCGCCCAAGAGGTCTCCCAATCCGGTCTGCGGCTTGAGGCCGACCGCGCCATGATCGCCCAGCCCGAGCGCGCCCCCAAGGCTATGGTCGCCACCACCAACGAATACGCGACTCAAGCCGGCATCGCGATCCTCAAGAAAGGCGGCAATGCCGTCGACGCGGCCGTCGCAGTCGCCTTCGCCCTCGCGGTCGTCCACCCTGAGGCCGGCAATCTCGGCGGTGGCGGCTATCTGCTCGTCCGCATGGCCGACGGTCGCGCCAAGTTGATCGACTACGGTGCTCGCGCCCCGATGGCCTCCAAGGAAGGCGTCTTCCCGACACCCAAGGACGCCGCCACCGGCTACAAGAGCATCGCCGTCGCCGGCACTCCCGATGGCATGGCCATGGCCCATAAGATGTTCGGCAAGCTCCCTTGGAAAGACGTCCTCGAGCCCGCGCACAAGCTCGCTAAAGACGGTTTCCCTGCCTCCCAGCGCATCGAGTTGATCCTCAAGCTGCAAGTCCCGGTCATGAAGCCTTTCCCCGAGAGCGCGCGCATCTTCCTTCACGGCACCGACCAACCGCTTAAGCAGGGTGAACTCGTCAAGCAGCCAGACCTCGCCGCCTCCATCGCCCGCATGCAAAAGGGCGGCGGCCGCGAGTTCTACGAAGGTGAAACCGCCAAGCGTATCGCCGCCGACATGGCGACCAATGGCGGCCTCATCACCGCCGCCGACCTCAAGGACTACAAGGCCATCGCCCGCGACCCGCTCACAACCTCTTACCGCGGCTATCCGATCCTCACCAGCGCGCCCAGTTCGAGCGGCGGCATGGCCATCGTCGAGATGCTCAACATCATCGAAAATTTCCCGATGCCCCTTGGTATGGAGGGCAGCGCCGCCCACCGCCACATTCAGGTTGAGGCGATGAAACGCGCCTTCCGCGACCGTTTGCTCTTCGCGGGTGACCCCGGCTACAAAGACATTCCCGTAGCGCGACTCACCAGCAAGGCCTACGCAAAAGCTCTCGCCGATGGCATCTCACCGGACAAAGCCACGCCTTCCAAGGACCTCGGCGAACTGCCCAAAGACCTCGAATCGCTGGTGGGCGAAAGCTCCGACACAACCCACTTCACCATCGCCGATGCCCAAGGCAACATCATCTCCAACACCTACACACTGAGCGGCTTCTACGGCAGTCAAGTGATCGCCAAGGGCACGGGCGTGCTGATGGGCAATATTTACGGCGCATTTTCCAACGGCGGCAAGAAGGTCCTGCCAGCGGGCAACCGCCCGGCGAGCACCATGACCCCCACGATTGTTCTCAACAAGTCCAACGAGCCTTGGTTCGCCTTGGGAAGCCCTGGCGGCGCAACCATCCCCAACACCCTCGTTGAGGTCATCATGAACATCATCGACTTCAAGATGAGTCTGCGCGATGCCATTGAATACCCGCGCATCCACCATCAGTACCTGCCGGATCGCATCGAAGCCGAGCCTGGTGCCATCGCCTACGAGACCGCGCAGAAGCTCAAAGAGCAAGGACAGATCCTCAGTCTTCGCTACCGCAGTCAAGGCGACGTTCACGCGGTCATGATTGAGGCGCAGACCGGTTGGCGCTTAGGTTGGAGTGACGGTCGCCGCGGCGGCAAGGTCATCGGCTACTAAAACGGCAGATCGTCTTCGTCGCTTTGGCTTTCCGGCCCGCCGTCCAGTTGCTTGTTGAAGTAGATGTTGACGTCCTCGCCCCGGGTCTTGCGCGTGATCTCAATCTCGGCCCCGATGATTTCTTGCAGGAACTCGCTCAAGTCCGAGAAGCGCTTTAACTCCAGTCCGCAAACCTTGAGCTCGTCCATCACATACTGGACGGTGTTGGCCGTGATACCGCGATGCTTCCACATCACCCGGTTCACAAAGTTCGGCCCAATCACGCGCAGCGTGTACTTCAGAACCGGGTTCCCGGAGCGGGGCGAAACGCCCAGTTCGGCGTCTTCAATCCGCACTTCGTAGCGCCCATCGGGGATCGATTCGACCTTCGGCCGCTCGGTTGTTTCAGTTTGGACCAAGCTGTCGAAGCGGGTCAGGTCAATGCCCGAATTGGAACGCCGGGCAGGTGCATTGAGGGTTGTATTCATGTTGAGGCAGTCTCCTGCCACTTACATTTGCAATCCCGCTGCCAAACCGTTTCCGGTCAGCTCGCCCGTCTTCACCAGGCCGTCCTTGATCTTGAAGATGCCAGGAAAGCGGTCCTCCCAGCCTTTGTTGGCCGCCGGGCAATACTGCCGGGCGTTGGCCTCGATGGCGGCCACTCCGGGTACGTGCGCGGCCAGCCCCGCCGAATGGATCAGGCTCGCGCCCGGGCAAGTCAGGTCCTGCACGCAAAGGAACATCTTGTACTTCTGCGCCACCGCCGCCATCAGCAGCGCCTCGCTTTGTCCCTTGCAAGCCTTTAACGCCGCTCCCGAGTACCCCATCTCGCGGCACAGCATCAAGCTCTCCTGATCGGTAAGCGACTCGTCGATCACCACCGGCTTCAGCTTGGCCGCGGCGTGCATCACGTTGGCCCTGTCCGCCTTCAGGTCTCGCTTGGTTGGCTGCTCGATGTATTGAATGCGCTGATAGGCGCTGGCGTCCTGTGCCTCGATCTTCTTCAACACATCGATCAGGTAGGCAACGTTCGGGCACTTCTCGTTGAAGTCCAGCGAGTACACCCAATCTTTGCGTTGGATCGACGGCATCGTCTGCAGGCAGGCCCGATGCACGGCCAGCACGCGCTCCTGATCCCACTTCGGGTCTTCTCCATTGAGCTTGATCTTGATGTTCCGCAGCCCGTTGTAGCGAATCCATTCGGCCAGCGTCTCCGGTAAGCCGTCGCCCACCTTCTGCTTGATGTCCGCCTCGAAGATCGGGTCCACCGCGCCCACTAGATGATACAGCGGCATCGTCGCCTTCGGCTTCGGCAGCACGTACTGACTCAGATACTCGCCCTTGAATTCCTTGCCGATGTAATGACCCAAGTCCTGCCGCATACAGTCCTTGCCATAGGTCTGATAGCAGCTCCGGCCCAGTAGCTTGCCGTAAGCGTCATGGATGGCGGCGTCAAATGGACTGATCGTCACCAGCGAGCAAAGCTTCGGTATCGCCTCCTTCAGTCCACGGCGCTGCGACACCGCCGCCGCCGCTTTGAGATGCTCCGGCTCCAACGCCACGTTGATGTCGATCGGATGGCCACTGGCCCCCGCCTTCCCCGTGATCCGTTCCACCTCGCTGGCCAGGTCCTTCATCGCCGCCAGCGTCTCGTCGTAGGAGTGCACCTTCGATGGGAAGCTCCAGACATTCCCCATCGACATTGAGCTGAATCCCTTGCTCGCCTTCCCCATGCCGTCTTCGATGACGGTGTTGACGTTGAGCATCGTCACCCGGTCCACCACGTTCCCGCCGAACTTGATCGGGGTCCTGTATTTGAAGTCCTCGTAAGTCGCGTGGATCTCCTTCACCTTCACTTCAATGGTCTTGGCGCTGGCGTGAATGGCGAAGGGCAGAGCGACGAGGGCGCGGCGGCTAATTTGGTTCGGCACCTAATCAGTGTATGGGAACTTGCGCCATGGGCAAGGTGTCAGAACGGGCATGAGAGCAATCACATTCACTGGATCGTTGGCGCTGCAAGGCGGCGTGGGCCTTGGATTGATGTGCATGAGTCTGTTTGTGCCGATCGCCCCGCCTGCGATTCCCGAGATCCGGATCTTGCCGCCGGCCCCTCGGTTCCGCGACGCGGTGAAGATTATCTCCACCAGCGTCGGCGCCGTCGCGTCAAGCAACGCGGTGAGTCACTTGGTGCCTCGCCGGCTGATCTTCAGCGATGCTGTGCCCAGCCATTCCGGATCGCTCAACCGGATAGCGGAGTTTGGCGACTTACCGGTCGCGGCCGCTAGCGGCATCCCCGATGGAATTGTTGGGTCGAGCCTTGGATCAGCGCCTGAGCCGCACCCGCCCGTCGAAGTCAATAAGCCAGATCCACCCGCCAGCATCCGGATTGGTGGCGACGTGCTGGCTGCGAAGATACTGGGCCGCGTGCAACCCGTCTACCCGCAAATGGCCCGCACGGCGCGTATCGAAGGCGTCGTACGTCTACTCGGCGTCCTCAATCGAGATGGTCGCATCGAGAGTCTTCAAGTCATCAGCGGCCACCCCCTACTTGTTCAAGCCGCGCTCGAAGCCGTGCGCCAATGGACTTACAGCCCCACTTACTTGAACGGCGTGCCAGTCGAAGTCCAAGCCCCTATCGAAGTGCGCTTTACTCTGTCGCGGTAAGTTGCGTGTGGCTGTTCGCAAAGCGTGTGTAGAGATATAGTGCCAGCGCGAGCGTCGCCAGGCCGAGGGCAAACGGCAGGTAGTGGGTCTTGATCCATCCCAGCGAGTTTTCGCCCATCTCCTGGCCCAACCACGCCAGAAAAAAGTAACGAGGGATACGGCCAAGCAGGATCGTGAGCGCAAACGGTCCTGGCCGGATTCCGAACACTCCCGCGCAGGCCACAAACGCCTTCAGTGGCATGGGGATGACCGAGACTGAAGGAATGAAAACGGTCAGCAGCCCGTAGAGGTTAAACCACCGCCGGAAGCGTTGCCCGCGTTCGCCTTCGGTTTCCTGGTCCAGATAACGTTGCCCGCCGAAGCGCGCGATCTGAAACAGAATCAACGACCCGATCAGCGAGCCCACCGTCGCCAAGGCGGCGCAAAAGTAGCCTGCCGCCGGGGCGCGGTTCGCCACGACCACCAGAAGAAAATCGACACCGCCCGGCAACGGAATCCCTGCGGAATCGAGCAGGGCGATCAGGAATACACCCAGTGGCCCAAGCGCCGCGATATTGGCGAAGAGTGCTTTCATGCGCTATTGTTTCTCCAAACGGCGGAGCAGTTCCGCCTCGTCAATGATTTCGACGCCCAACTCACGAGCCTTGTCGAGCTTCGATCCGGCCTCGTCGCCAGCTACAACGACGCTGGTCTTCTTCGAGACGCTGCCGGATACTTTGCCCCCCGCCTCCTCGATCATCGCTTTCGCATCTTCGCGCTTCAGCGTCGGCATGGTCCCGGTCAGCACCCAGGTCTGGCCCGCAAAGGGGCCCATCGGCTTGCCCTTGATCTCATGTGTGAATCTAAGCCCGGCGGCCCGCAGCCTTTCGATGAGCTCAAGGTTGCGAGGGTCGCTGAAATAGAGGCGTATGGCGGCGGATACTTTGGGGCCAATCTCTTCGGCGCTTTGTAACCGCTCTTCCGCCATCGTCGCGATCGCGTCCAGGTCTCCGAAGGTATCGGCAAGTATTTGCGCCGTGCGCTCCCCGACGAAGCTGATCCCCAGGCCGTTGATCAGACGCGGCAGCGGACGCCGCCTTGACGCATCCAGATTCTCGAGAATCCGCGTGGCGCTCTTGGCGCCCATCCGTTCCAAGCCCTCTAACTTTTCCCGGGTCAGGTCGTAAAGGTCGGCAACATTTTTCACCAAGCCCTTGTCGACAAGTTGCTCAACCAGCGCCTCGCCCATTCCGTCGATGTCCATCACTCCGCGAGAGGCGAAGTGCTCGACGGATTGCTTGAGCCTTGCCGGACAATTCACATTCAGGCAGCGTACGGCGACTTCGCCCTCAATCTTCACGAGTACGCTCGCGCATACCGGACACTCGACAGGCATCGCGAAGGCTTTGCCGTCCGGCGCCGACGTCACCACCGAAGTCACTTTCGGGATCACGTCGCCCGAGCGCTCCACGCGCACCGTGTCGCCGATCTTGATCCCCAGCCGGGCGATCTCTTCCTCATTGTGCAGCGTCGCTCGGGCCACCATGACACCGCTGATCGAGACGGGCCGCAGCACCGCCACCGGTGTCAGGGCTCCGGTGCGTCCCACCTGCACCAGGATGTCTTCAACAACCGTATCGGCCTCGCGCGCTGCGTACTTGTAGGCGATGGCCCAACGCGGCGCGCGGGCGGTGTAACCCAGGCGGCGCTGCTGATCGATCGAGTCAATCTTGGCGACAACCCCGTCGATCTCATAGGGCAAGCTCTCACGCCGGGTCTCAAAGCCGTTGCAAAAGGCGATCAACTCTTCGACGTCCTTGCAAATGCGCCGCTCGCCATTTACCTTGAAACCAAGCGCGCTCAAAGCATCGAGTGACTTCCAGTGGCTGTCCATCGCCGGTTGCCCGTCGACCAGATAAAAGTAGGCCATGTAGTCCAGTTGGCGCGCCGCAGTTAGAGTCGGGTCCAGCACACGCAACGATCCAGCCGCCGAGTTGCGTGGGTTGGCATACACAGGCAGTCCGTCCTGTTCGCGTTGCTCGTTGAGCCGTTCAAAGGCATGGCGCGTCATAATCACTTCGCCACGCGTCTCAAACCTGTTCTCGCGTTCGACTCGCAAGGGCAAGCTGCGAATCGTCCGCGCGTTCGCCGTCACCTCTTCTCCAACCGAGCCATCCCCGCGGGTGATGGCGCTTTCCAAAAAACCGCCAGCATAATGCGCCGCCATCGACAACCCATCCAGTTTGAGTTCGGCGACGTAGCGATATGGCTCATCACCCAGGAATTCCCGCACGCGGCGGTCAAAGTCGCGCAACTCGCCCTCGTTCAGCGCGTTGTCCAGGCTGAGCATCGGCGAACTATGCGCGAGCTTGGCAAAGCCCTCGCGCGGGGCACCGCCGACGCGCGCCGTGGGCGAGTCCGGGGTGCGCAACTCGGGGTGTGTTGCTTCAAGCGCAACCAACTCCCGCATCAACGCGTCGTACTGGGCGTCGCTGACTTCGGGTGAGTCAAGGACGTAGTAACGATGCTCGTGATACTGCAATTGTGTGCGCAAATCGGCCATGCGATTTGCTGTTGGGACTGCGGCTGGTGCCATGAGGACGCTAAGCTAATAGTTTAGCGATTCCCTTGAGCTCTTACCTCATCTATAACCCCGTAGCCGGAAAACTCCAGCGCAACCCCCGGCTGGTTCCCGCTGTTGCCGAAACATTGCGAAGTCATAATGTTTTGGCCGAGATGTTGCCTACCACCGGCAAAGGGAGTGCGGGGGAACTCGCGCGCCAATGCGTCGATAACGGTGCCACAGCGATTTACGCAATGGGCGGTGATGGGACCGTTAACGAAATTGTCAATGGCATGGCGGGGTCTAAGACGGCCCTCGGCGTCCTGCCCGGCGGAACGGCAAACTGCTTGGCGGTGGAGCTTGGCATCGGTACCGATCTCCTCAAGGCCGCTCACAGAGCCCATACGTGGGCGCCGCAGCGCATCGCGTTGGGCTTGTGTACGCCAGAGCTTGGGGCCTCCCGCTACTTCGTGGCGATGGCCGGCGCGGGCTTCGACGCGCAAATTGTCCGGGACGTCGATTCTAAGATTAAGCGCAAACTGGGCAAAGTGGCGTACTGGATCGCCGGCTTCGGGGCTTCCTTGCGAGTGCTTCCGGAGTTACACGTCAAAACCGTAAACGGCGAAGCTAAGGTCAGCTTCGCCCTCGCCAGCCGCGTTCGCAACTACGGGGGAGATTTGGAGATCGCCAAGACGATCCGCCTGCAACAACCGCAGTTTGAAACCGTACTGTTTGAAGGCAGGTACGCGGTCCGCTACATGAAGTATTTGGCTGGCGTGCTCGTCAACCAACACCGCGGAATGAGTGGCGTGCACGTTCAACTTGTAGACAGCCTTGATTTGCGGGCTGACAATGGCAGCCCCATCTACATCCAGTTGGACGGCGAGGAGTTCGGCCAATTGCCGGCTCGCCTGGAGATCGCGCACGACGCCCTGTCGATTCTAATGCCGCCAACCAGCTAACGTCATGGACCCGTTTACCCACACGGCTGTCGGCTTCTCGATCGGGCAGGCCGGGGGCAAGCGCTTTACTCCCAACTGGCAATGGATCGTTTTCTTCGCCGCTAGCGTACCCGATGTCGACACGCTGCTTTTCCTTCCGGGCAACGTGGATGTACTCAACTGGCACCGTCATTTCACACACGCCATTCTGTTCTCGCCGCTGATGGCGCTTACCGTCGTGTTGGGAGTGCGCTATGTGTTCCGCCGCGCGATCGACTTTATTGGTGCGTGGAAGTTGTCGACCCTGTGTGTTCTGTCCCATATCCTCATTGACTGGCTGACCTTCCGCGGCGCGAGAATCTTTCTGCCTTTCGACGACCGCGCGTACTCGCTCAAGATCGAATGGTTTCAAGACCCGGTGCTCTACCTGTTGCTCGGCCTTGGCCTGGGCATTCCTCTACTCTCCCGATTGGTGAGTGACGAAATTGGGGCCAAGCGCGGCAGCGGCATTGTCACGATGTGGATCTTTATCGTCCTGAGCTTTTGCTGGTTCGGAACACGCTACGTGCTGCGTGAGCAGGCGCTGAGCGAGGTGGCCTCGCGCGTCTATGAAGGTGCGGCACCCAAGCGCTACGACGTTTTCCCAAGCTTCAATCCTTTGCGCTTTCAAGCCCTCGTGGACGGCGGCACCTTCATCAAGGTCATCGACGTCAACTTACTGGAATACTTCGATCCCGAGGGCGGCCAGACTTACTTCCGCCCCAATCCCAGCGTAAGTTCGGGTTTAGCCTTGCAGTCTGCCGGGGCGACGCATGTGGCGCAGGTATTTACGGCTTGGGCGAGATGGCCGCGCTGGCAAGTGAACCACTATGACGGCGATACCGCCTGGGCGGTGGTGATCGAAGAGATGGCGTCGGAACCGGATCGAACCCGACCCCGCGTGATCATCCGGCTGGATTCGAAATACGGGGTCCAATCGCAAAGCTACGAACGCGGCAAGAAATCAAA
>JANXUM010000433.1 GCA_025356215.1 Bryobacter sp.
CGCCAAGATCCTCGTCCGCGAGGATGGCAGCTTCATCGGCACCATCGGCGGCGGCTGCGTAGAGGCCGAAGTCTGGAACGCCGCCCGCGAAGTCATCGCCACAGAGAAGCCTCGCCACCTCAACTTCAATCTCGGCCAGGACGCCGCCTACGACAACGGCCTCATCTGCGGCGGCCAACTCAACGTCTTCGTCGAGGCGATCGTCCCGCGCCCGCATGCTTTCATCTTCGGCGCTGGCCATATCTCCAAAAGCCTCGCCAAAGTTTCTGACCTTGCCGGCTTCGGCGTCTCGGTGATTGACAATCGCGAGAGCTTCGCCAATCGCGAACGCTTTCCCGGCGTCGACGAAGTCATCGCCGACGAGTACGAAGCGGTTTTCCCCGCGCTCAATATCAATTCCTCCAGCTACATCGTCATCGTCACCCGGGGCCACCGCGACGACATGCGCGTCCTGCGCTGGGCCATCGACACAGAAGCCCGCTACATCGCCATGATCGGCTCCAAGCGCAAGGTCATCGCCGTCCTCAAGGAATTTGAAAAAGAGGGCGTCAGCCGCGAGAGCTTCGAGCGCGTCCACGCTCCCATGGGACTCGAAATTGGTGCCATCACCCCCGAGGAAATCGCGATCAGTGTCGCCGCCGAAATGATCGCCGTTCGCCGCGGTGCCGATCCCAAATGGAAGTCACTCGCCAAGGGCATCTTCTCCACCGCCGAGAGCGCGGCCGTCCTCAAATGATCGGCGGCATCGTCCTCGCGGGCGGCGCTTCCTCGCGCATGGGCCAGCCCAAGGCCCTTCTGCCCCTCGGCGGACTCACCCTCGCCGAACGCGTCGTCCAACTCTTCGCCCCCCACTGCGAGGAAACCATCATCGTCACCGGCGCTCACGATCTCGAAATCCGGCAACACCTTCCTCATCTTGCCGGTGCGATGGTCTACAACGCCGATCACGCCCTTGGCATGTTCAGCAGCCTCCGCGTCGGCCTCGCCCGCTTCGCCCAAGCCTCGGCCATCCTCTTCAGCCCCGTAGACTACGCGGCTGTCCTGCCCTCCTCCGTCGCCAAGCTCTGCGCCTCCGCCCCCGCGCCTTTGATCAA
Source organism: Bryobacter sp. (assembly GCA_025356215.1). GTDB lineage: Bacteria > Acidobacteriota > Terriglobia > Bryobacterales > Bryobacteraceae > Bryobacter. The sequence goes on from JANXUM010000433.1 coordinate 1,095, forward strand.
GCCCCGCTACCATGGCCACAGCGGCCACCCCATATTGCTCCGCGCCCAAGCTCTCGACGCCCTCCGTGCCGCGCCCCTCACTTCCAACGCCAAAGACATTCTCAGCGGCATCCCCCCGCTCTATCTCGATGTCGACGACCCCGCCGTCGCCCAGGACTGCGATACCCCAGAGGATTACCAGCGCCTGCTGGATCGCTGGCGGCGACCCTCATGAGAAAGCTCTACTGGCTCCTCGCGGCCAGCCTCTTCGGCTTGGTCCTCTCCGCGCCCTACTTCAGCGCCGCCCCCCTGCGAGCGCGACTGCAGCACTCGCTCCAAACCTCGCTCTCGCGCCCGGTCCGCATCGATGGCGACACCCACTTCCGCCTCCTCCCCTCGCCGGCCCTGCTCGCCGATAAGGTCGTCATCGGCGACGATCCCGCCTTCTCGCTCGAACCTTTTGCCTACGTCACAGAGCTCGAAGTCCAACCCAGCTTCTTCGGCCTCCTCTCTGGCCGCTTTGAGGTCGCCCGCATCCGCCTGACCGAACCCAGCGTCAACCTCATGCGCGGTGCCGCAGGTTGGAACGTCCAAAGCCTCGGCGCCGCCGGCCTCCGCCCTCCCGAAGTCGAAGTCCGCCTCGGACGTCTGAACTTTAAACAGGGCGATTCCAAAAGCGCCTTCTATCTCACCAACGCCCTGGTCGACATCAGCGCCCCCGGTCCGCAAGGCGATGTCAAGATCTTCATCTCCGCCGAACCCGCCCGCACCGACCGCGGCGCCCAGGGCTTCGGTACCTTTGCCATGCGCGGCCAGGTGCACGCCCCCCAGGGCCGCGAGCCCGAAGTCGATCTCCAGATCGAACTCCAACCCAGCGCCATCCACGCCTTCAATTTTTTCTTCGGTGCTCGCGGTGCCGACTTTGCCGGCAAGCTCGCCGGCAAGGCTCACGTCAAAGGCCCCTGGACCCAGGCCAAAATCACCGGCGGTCTGCAACTCGACGGCCTCGAACCCCAAAGCTTCCTACCCTTCTCAGGCAGTGGCAATCGCCTCGCCTTCGACGGCGCAATCGACTTCCCCGGCCAACGCCTCGCCCTCGACACCGTCGGCGGCGAAACCCTCCGCGCCCGCATGAGGGCCCGCGATTTCTTCCAACAACCCAAAGGCGCTCTCCTGCTCGACCTGCGTCAGGTGGACGCCTCTAAGCTGCTTGAATTCGGTCGCGCCGCCAACGCCAAACTGCCCCCATCGCTCGCTGTAAAGGGCCGCTTCAACGCCGTCGTCGGCTATTCCTGGCCCAGCCTCGAAGAAGTTCCCGCCAAGGGTATGGTTTGGTTCGACGAGGCCCGCATCGATCTGCCCGATCAGCCCAGTCTCCAGATCCAGCAAGCCCGCGCCATTGTCGAAGGCTCCCTCTGGCGCCTATCCCCAGCCGAGGTCCTCGTCGAGGATTCCCAGAGCGCCATCATGGATTCGTCGTGGGATGCTCGCGGCGGCAAGCTCCAGGTTGGCATCGCCACCCAATTGCTGAGCGTGAAGGGACTCAAAACCGGTCTCGGCCTCCTGCTCGGTGCCGGTGGCCTGCCTATTCTCGCCACCGCCCAGGGTGGCACCTGGCTCGGCCAACTCCAATATGAACGCAAAGAAGATTCCGACCCCGGGCTGTGGAGCGGCCGCCTCATCGTGCGCAATACACGTATCGATCTCGACGGAATCCCGGGGCCGCTGGAAATCTCCTCGGCCTCAGTGATCTTCGATACCAATCGCGTCAGTGTCCGTCGGCTTCGCGCCCTCTGGGATGATGTCGAGCTCGAAGGAGATTATTCCTACTCTCCCGATCGCACGCGGCCCAGCGAATTCAACTTCACCATTCCCGAAGCCAATGCCGCCTCAATCGACCGGCTCCTCCACGACGCCCAACCTCCGCCGACCGGTCTGCTCGACAAGATCCGCCTCCGACGCTCAGCTCCCCCAGACTGGCTCAAAAATCGCAACCTGACCGGAACTCTGAACTTCAAAACGCTCAACTTCGCCGCCGGTTCATTTCAGCCTCTGCACCTTCGCCTGGACTGGCGAGCCACGCAACTCACCGCCACCATCGCCAACGCAAACTTCGCCCCCTACGACGCGCCCGCTTCCGTGCAGGTCAAAGGACGCCTGGCCGCATCGCTCTGGCTGCCCGCCCCCGTCTACGCCTTCAAAGGCGAGATTCTCAACTGGCCGCTCGAATCCGGCACTGCCAACTTCAGCGGAGATCTCAAAATGGCCTCACTAGGCGCCAACTGGCTCGACGCTTTGGATGGCGAAGGGCTTCTAACCGCTGCCGACCCGGTTCCCCTCGTCATACGCCAAGGCCACCTGAGCCTGGAATTCCCCGAGCCCAAACGCAAAACCCAAGTCCTCGCGCCGCCCTACTGGCCCTTGGCCTTGCCGGTGGAACCGTAAGGCTGCGCGGGACTCGGCCTGGTCACGCTCGCCGCCGCGACGGCACCACCTTCCAACCGGCAGACGAGATCCCCCCTCAGGCGCGTCAAGACCTACGTGCAAGACGAGACCGCATTCCTCCGATGACATATGGGTAAGCAGGTGATGAGCTGCCCCCAAAAACCGCACACTTCAATCTACGGCATTGGTGGCCGTCAAGCGAGGATTGAGAGGGGGGGATGAAAGGCGCGGAGGAGGCTGCCAGCGAAATGTGTGATGCCCCAGCTGATCTAAACAATCTGAAACCGTCAATTACTCTGATAACCTTACGTATTCAAAAGAGGAAAAGAGTCATGCCTGAGGACGAACAGCTTTCATT
>JANXUM010000471.1 GCA_025356215.1 Bryobacter sp.
GTAAGTTGCGCGCAGGTCGGCAAACTCGAGATCGACTCCGACGTTGACTCCCGTTTCGAACTCGATGCCTTCAGCCCGCAACTGCTCCAGCCGCCGATCGATGTGGTGCTTTTCCATCTTGAAATCGGGAATGCCGTATCGGAGTAGGCCGCCGAGCCGATCCTCCCGCTCAATCACTGTGACCGTATGTCCCGCCCGATTTAGCTGTTGCGCCGCGGCCAACCCAGCCGGGCCAGAGCCGATTACCGCTACCTTTTTGCCGGTACGCAAAGTCGGCGGCTCGGGCCGTACCCAGCCTTGCTCAAACGCATAGTCGATGATCGATTTTTCAACTTGCTTGATCGAAACCGGGGGCGCGTTAATTCCGAGTACACAAGCCGACTCACACGGTGCCGGACAAAGCCGTCCCGTAAACTCCGGGAAGTTATTCGTCGCGTGTAACTGGCGGATTGCGTCGTGCCAGCGGTCACGATAGACCAAATCGTTCCAATCCGGAATCAAGTTATGAAGCGGGCAGCCTGTGTGGCAAAAAGGTACGCCGCAATCCATGCAACGGGCACCCTGTTCTTGTACCTTAACTTGGGGAAACTTTTCGTAAACCTCCTTCCAATCCTTCACCCGATCGGCGACGGGCCGTTTGGCGGCGATTTCCCGTTCGATCTCCAAAAACCCGGTATTCTTACCCATGGATCGTCACCTCCTTGGCCACCGCCACTTGCGCCGCAACCGGCATTGCCGTCATTAGCGCCTTCTTATACTCATGCGGAAACACCTTCACAAAAGCCGGCAGCAATTTGCCCAATTGCTCCATCACGAACTTCGCCTTGGGGCTGCCGGTATAAGTGACATGCGTCTCCAGTAACTGCCTCAAGAGAGTAAGATCTTCTTGCGTCTCGACCGGGTCAAGATCCACGCTTGCCTTGTTACAGAGATTCGCACGGAACTGTCCGTCCTCGTCATACACGTAAGCAACGCCGCCGGACATCCCCGCGCCAAAATTGCGTCCGGTGGATCCCAGCACCAGCACCAGGCCTTTAGTCATGTATTCGCAGCCGTGGTCGCCTACGCCTTCCACCACCGCTGTTGCCCCAGAGTTGCGAACGCAGAACCGTTCGCCTGCGCGCCCGTTGAAGTAGGCCTCGCCGCTGGTTGCCCCATAAAGAGCAGTGTTGCCGATGATGATATTCTCATCCGGCAAGTAAGCGCTATTCCGCGGCGGATAAACGATGATTTTGCCGCCCGACAGGCCCTTGCCAATGTAGTCGTTGGCATCGCCTTCCAAACGCATTGTCACTCCACGCGAAAGGAATGCTCCAAAGCTCTGGCCCGCGCTGCCGACAAATTCAAAATTGATCGTGTCCGGCGGCAACCCCGCCAGTCCGTAGCGCTTGGCAATCTGCCCTGACAACATAGCTCCCACGGTTCTGTGCACGTTGCGGATCGGCAATTTGAACTCCACTCGCGCGCCGTGCTCGATGGCCTCCTTGGCGTGACTGATCAGTTTGTAATCCAGTGCTTCGTCCAGACCGTGATCCTGCGTGGTCGTACAGTAGCGAGATACGCGTTGCGGCACCGCAGGGTTATAGAACAGGCTGCTAAAGTCCAAACTCTTCGCCTTCCAGTGCCCGATCGCCTTGCGCTGTTCCAACTTGTCGACGCGTCCGATCATTTCCTGGACCGTGCGGAAGCCCAGCTTGGCCATGATCTGCCGCAACTGCTCGGCGATAAAGAAGAAGAAGTTGATCACGTTCTCCGGCGTGCCCTCAAACTTCTTGCGCAACTCCGGGTTCTGCGTGGCGATGCCCACCGGACAAGTGTTCAGATGGCACTTGCGCATCATGATGCAACCCATCGCGATCAGCGGCGCGGTGGAGAAACCAAACTCCTCCGCGCCAAGCAACGCGCCGATGGCGACGTCCCGTCCCGTTTGCATCTTGCCGTCTACCTGAAGGCGCACACGGCTTCGGAGGTCGTTCATCACCAGGGTTTGCTGCGTTTCGGCAAGTCCCAGTTCCCAGGGCGATCCCGCATGCTTCAAGCTTGTCAGCGGGCTGGCCCCCGTGCCGCCGCTGTCTCCAGAAATCAGGATGACATCGGCGTGCGCCTTGGCGACGCCCGCCGCCACAGTGCCTACGCCAACTTCGCTCACCAGCTTGACTGAGATTCGTGCCGCCGGATTCACGTTCTTCAAGTCATAAATCAACTGCGCCAGATCTTCGATCGAATAGATGTCATGATGCGGTGGCGGTGAAATCAAAGTCACCCCGGGCATCGCAAATCGAACGCGTGCGATGTTTGCGTCGATCTTATGTCCCGGCAACTGCCCGCCCTCGCCCGGCTTGGCCCCTTGCGCCACCTTGATTTGCAACTCTTCAGCGTTAACCAAGTACTCGGCTGTCACTCCAAAACGCCCGCTCGCCACTTGCTTGATCGCGCTACGGCGCCAATCGCCGTTGGCGTCGCGCTTGAAGCGCTCGGCGTCCTCGCCACCCTCGCCCGTGTTCGACCGCCCACCAATACGGTTCATTGCAATGGCAAGTGTCTCGTGCGCTTCCTGGGAGATACTGCCGAAGCTCATCGCCCCGGTGGCAAAGCGTTTCACGATCTCGGTGACCGGTTCCACCTCTTCAATCGGCAAGGGTTCGGAGGCGTATTTGAACTCCATCAACCCACGCAACGTACACATCTGCTGTGTCTGTTGGTCGATTGTTTTGGAGTATTCCTCAAAAGTCGCGAAGTTATTCTGCCGCACGGCATGCTGTAACTTCGACACCGAGTCCGGATTGATCGAATGAAACTCGCCACTCATCCGGAAGTGATAATTTCCGCCAAGCTCCAGATCGGTCGAGAAGTTACTCATTGGGCGGAAAGCGAAATCGTGCTTCATCTTCGCCTCGCGCGCCAGAACGTCCAGGCCCACGCCTTCGATGCGGGTTGCGGTTCCCGTAAAGTACTTCTTCACAAAATCTTTGCTGAGCCCGATTGCCTCGAAAATCTGCGCGCCACGATACGACTGCAGCGTGGAGATGCCCATCTTCGAGAACACTTTCAACAGACCCTTGCCGATCGCCTTCTTGTAATTCTTCAGCGCCTTCTCAAAACTGACGCCACTCGGGAGAAGCTTCTTGCGCTCCATGTCTTCCAGCGTTTCGATCGCCAGATACGGATTGATCGCGCTGGCACCATAACCCACCAGCAGACAGAAGTGCATGATCTCGCGCGGCTCGCCCGACTCAACGATCAAGGCCACCTGCGAGCGCGTACCCGCACGTACTAAATGGTTATGGACCGCCGTTAACGCCAACAAAGACGGGATCGGCGCAGCATTGTGATCCACACCGCGGTCGGACAAAATCAACAGCCGATAGCCTTTCTCGATCGCCTGCGAAGCGCGCCGGCACAGTTTGTCCAGCGCTTCTTCAAGGTCGGTCTCGGTGCCTGTTGAATCGAACAGCGTCGGAATCGTCGTCGCCAAAAACTCGCCCCAGCGCACATTGCGAAGTTGCTCGAGATCGTGATTCGTGAGAATCGGATGATTTAACTTCAGTGTGTGGCAATGCTCCGGCGTCTCTTCGAGAATGTTGCGCTCGGTGCCGATGTAACTCGTCAGCGACATGACCAACTCTTCGCGAATCGGATCGATCGGCGGATTGGTCACCTGCGCAAAAAGTTGCTTAAAGTAATTGAACAGCGGTTGTGGCTTGTCGCTCAAACAGGCTAACGGTGTATCGGTGCCCATGCTGCCGATCGGCTCTTCTCCGCCGCCCGCCATAGGCATCATGATCATCCGCAAGTCTTCTTCGGTATATCCGAACGCCCGCTGCCGTTCCAGAATTGTGTGGAACTCAGTCTCGTGCCATCGCGTTGGCGCGGGCAATTGGCCCAGGTTGATCTGTTGCTTGTCCAACCACTCGCGATACGGCTTGCGCGAAGACAGCATCTGCTTGACTTCTTCGTCGGGCACAATCCGGCCCAGTTCCAGATCGGCCAGAAGCATCTTGCCCGGTTGCAAGCGGCCTTTATATTTGATCTCTTCCGGCTTCACCGGCAAGACGCCAGTCTCAGACGCCATGATCAACAGACCGTTGTGCGTCACCATGTAGCGCGCGGGTCGCAGGCCATTCCGGTCAAGCGTCGCGCCAATCAGCCGCCCATCGGTAAAGGCAACAGCAGCCGGCCCGTCCCAAGGCTCCATCAGTGACGCGTGGTACTCGTAGAAGGCTTTCTTGGCCGGGTCCATCGCCTCATCCTGATCCCAGGCCTCCGGCATCAGCATCGCCATTACGTGAGGGAGCTCGCGCCCGCCCAACGTCAGAAACTCAATCACATTGTCCAGCGACGAGGAATCGCTGCCTGAAGGCGTAACGATCGGGAACAGCCGCTTGAGATCGCCAAAGCGATCGCTCGCCAGTACCGCCTGCCGGGCGTGCATCCAATTCACGTTGCCGCGAACCGTGTTGATTTCGCCGTTGTGGCACATGTATCGGAACGGGTGCGCCAATTGCCACGTCGGGAAAGTGTTCGTGGAGAAGCGCTGATGCACCAGGCACAAGGCACTCGCCACGTCGGGGTCCTTCAGTTCCTTGTAAAAATTGGCGATTTGCGGGGCCAGGAGCAAGCCCTTGTAGATGATCGTGCGGCATGACAGAGAGGGAAAATAGAAGAAGTCGCGATCGCGAATGCCAGAGTTGGCAATTTCATTCTCGGCCCGCTTGCGAATGCCGTAAAGTCGGCGCTCCAACTCATCCTGCGAAGTCGGCTTGCCCGGCCCAATAAATATCTGTTGGATGTAAGGTTGCGAATCCCGCGCCAGCCGTCCAATCGCGTTTGAGTCAATCGGCGTGTCACGCCAGCCCAAGACGGTCAGCCCTTCTTCGCGGACGATGCGCTCGATGATGCCCTCGCACTGCAAGCGCTGGGTGCGCTGCACCGGGAGGAACACCATGCCCACTCCGTACTCGCCTTCGTTCGGGATCGTGAATCCTGAACGAAGGCACTCACGAACAAAGAACTTGTGCGGAATCTGAATCAGAATCCCGGCTCCATCGCCGGTGTCCGGGTCACAGCCGCAGGATCCGCGGTGGGTGAGATTGATGAGGATCTGAATCCCCTTCTCAATGATTTCGTGCGACTTCTCTCCCTTGATATTGGCAACGAATCCAAGGCCGCACGCATCGCGTTCACGGCTTGGATCGTAGAGGCCTTGAGCTTCAGGCAGTCCACGGCGCATGGTGGGTTGAGACACATCGTTCATAAGAGACACTCCGGGTATTTCTCAACTATAGCGACTTTTTATTTCATTAGGCAAGCTGAACTATGTGGCTTGTAATATTAGATAAGGTTATGTTACGATCTGGGAGTGCAGTTGGAACATATGCGTCTTTTCCGCGATATCGCCCACAGCCGGAGCGTGAGCCGGGGGGCTCTCTTGAACAAAGTCAGCCAGAGCGCCGCGAGCCAGCATTTACAGGAGCTTGAGCGAGTTTTCGGCATCGCGCTTTTGGACCGCAGCACCCGCCCGATCCGGGTGACACCGGCCGGCCAAGCCTATCTCGAATTCTGCCGTGAAGTTTTGCGCAAGAAGACGGAGTTCGAAACTGAGATCGATGAACTCAAGCGCTCCACCAGCGGCGAAGTCCGCGTTGCGTCCATCTACTCGGTGGGACTATCCAAGATGAACAAGCTTGAAGAGGAATTTGGACGGCGCTATCGAGATTCCCAGCTCCGCGTCGAGTATCTGCGCCCGGAGAAAGTTTACGACGCGATTCGCGAGGAGCGGGCCGACATCGGTTTGGTGAGTTATCCGGTCTCGAATCGCGAGATCACCGCGCTGCCGTGGCGCAAAGAAAAAATGGTCCTCGCGATGCCGCCGGGCCACCCGCTCAGCAACATGAAGCGCGTCACGCCCGCGCGGCTGGACGGCATCCCGTTCATTGCCTTCGACGAAGACCTGCCCATCCGCAAAGACATCGATTCGTATCTACGCGAAAACGGGGCGGATGTAGATGTCGTGATGCACTTTGACAACCTGCAGATGGTGAAAGAAGCAGTCGCGATCGGCCGCGGCGTCAGTATTGTGCCCCATCCAATCATTGAGGTGGAACTTGCCGATGGCCGTGTCAAGGCCGCCGAGCTTAGCCCCAGCCTCATCCGCCCGCTCGGCATCATTCACCGTCGAAACGCTCGGATGAGCCGCGCGGTACGGGCCTTTCTCGACCTCCTCCAGGAACACTCCGAACCGTCTTGAATCGTTCGTTTTGACGAACGATGTCCGGGGCCCCTAAAATCGGGAAGATGGATCTCGAACAGGCCCTCATCCGCGTGCAGTGCGCCTATCCGCGCATCTATCTGGCCTGCCACGCGCGCCACCTGGGCGTTGCATACGACTTCGCCGCCCAGCGGGTTGTCGAGAAGAACTCAATGGGAGAACTCCCTTACCGGATCCTCAAACTGGAGGCGCCGCGGCTGCTGGTAACTGAGATCGACGGCGGCAAGGATCTCGGGTTCGGGGGCACTTGGACTTTAACTGTGGTCCCATGCGGCGGCGGATCCACCGTCAGGATCGTCGAGCGCGGCAGCGTCTACAGCATGCTGTTCCGTGTCGTGTCCAAACTGTTCATCCCTAACGACAAAAGTGCCAAAACATACTTGGAAGATTTAGCGCGAGCGATGAACTAATCGGCGCCGTAGTTGATCTCCAGCTTCCGCACGTAGATTGAGGCAAACGCAAGCACAGCGATGGAGACGGTGAACAGACCCAGAATTGCGATCGGTGCGGATATGGGCGCGGCCGTAGTGACCAACAGCTTGAGCGGCTCTGGAATGTCGCTGTTCAGCGGTGCCACCACCGGGCACAACGATTGAAGATAGAAGATCACACTGAACTTTTTGAGCATCGCTGGCAAAAACCAGTTGATGCCCTCCCAGAAAAGAATCGAAGCCGCCGCCACCATCGGATTCTTCATGATGATACCGGCCGCCAGAAAGATACTGCCGTAACCGACGCAGGCCAGAGCTGTAACTCCGAGGTAAGCCGCGATGTGGCCCCACCCCTCACCAGCAAGATAGTCGCTAACTTCTTTGTTCGAGTGAGCGCTCAGCATCAGATACAGTTGCAGCGCCGTGCTGGTACCAAATATCAGGATGGTCGCTACGAGTCCGGAAAGATACTTACCCACCATCAACACTTCGCGCCGCACCGGGGCTAGCAGATAGTAATGCAAACTCTGATCCAGCATCTCCCCGCGAAACAGGTTCATAAAGATCCCGACGCAACCGAAAAAGATTGCCAACCGCAGGTAGAAGTATTGGAACATGCCGGCGTAGGCGCGGATATCGTCACTCAACAGCGCCTGGTTGCGCTTTCGCTTGTCCACTAAAGCCCCCTCGCGAAACATCAGATCGAAGGCGTTCGCCCCGTCGTTGTACCGGATCACCTCAAGCCGTCGGCCGCGAGTAAACCGGCTATAAGGAATTTTGGCGTCGCGCAACGCCTCGGCTGCCACGTCCGCACTCATCCCGGCGACGATCTTGTTGCTAACCGCGCTCGCGTTGGGGGCACTCACACTCATGCGCTCCTGCTCGGCTCGGATGCTCTTGACGCGATACGCGTTGATGCCAAACAGCAAGGCCGGCAGAAACGCCAACACGTAGACCCAGATGCCTCGCTTGGAAAACAGAGTCTTCTTCCACTCCAGTTGTACGATCGCGAGAAGTTGGCGCCGCCAAAGAACCGTATCCATCCTAGTTGCCTCCCTCGTCGCCAATCAAATACTCGTAAAGTGAGTTCACATCGTCGTCTGCAGGGGCGATGGTATCGATGTAAATCCCATCGAGCGCCAGCTTGTTCAACAGCTTGTGAAAGTGGCTCGCGTCCGTCGTCTTGACCAATAGGCCCTGCCGGTCGGGATGAATGCGCACCTCGACAACATGGTCGTGTTCAAACAGCTTCGAGGCCATCCGCGAGGGCTGGTCGCAACGAATCACAATCTGGTGGGGCCGGTCGCTGATCTCCGCTCTTACGCCGCGAATCTCCCCTTCCGCAACCACATATCCGTTGGCCAACAAAATGACCTGATCCGAGATCATGTCCACTTCATGCAGCACATGGCTGGATACGATCACATGCGCCCCGCGATCGGCCTGTTCGCGGAATAACGCGATCGTCTCACTGCGCACTAGCGGGTCCAGGCCGTTGAGCGGCTCATCCAGCACCAGCACCTGCGGGTCGTGAGCGATCGACTGCGCAAGGCGAATGCGCTGGCGCATACCTTTTGAGTAGCCGGCAACCTTGCGCTTGGCCGCCTCCACCAGGTTCACCTTCTCGATCGCCTTCCATGCTTTGGCCTCGGCTTCGGCTGCCGGCAGGCCTTGCATCAGCAGCGCGGCCGTCACAAATTGAATGCCCGTGTAGCCACGCGGAAACGAGTCGAACTGGGTGCAGTAGCCCATGATGCGAAACAGCGCCTGCGGATCGTCCGGCGCAATGCCGCGCACCGAGATCGTCCCACGCGACGGACGCACCAAGCCGGTCATCATGTTCATCAGCGTGGTCTTGCCGCTGCCGTTTGGCCCCACCAGACTCGTGATACCCGGCGGAATTGTCAGGTTCACGCGGTTGACGCCCAACACCTCGCCGTAGAAACGGGAGACGTCTTCAAATACGATCGTCGCGGAATCGCTCATTAGCGCACGATCTCCTTCGGGCGGATCTTCCGCTCCAACATCAATAGACAAACGATGCAAACGGCGGCAAAGCCGATCCATGCCTCGAACGCCTCCAGACCCGTGCTGGTTTCAATCCCAAACTGATCCGACCAAATCGTATACATGATGCGCGAAATATCGATCATCGATCCGTAGTCTGTTCGTAAAATCGAATTGATAATCTGCGCCAGTCCCGCTCCGATCCCGAAGATGCCGAGGATTAAAGCCCCCGCCACAACCTTCCACTTGACCCAAGCCGACATCGCCACCGAGATCAGCGATAGCAGAAGGATCCAAGTGATATGGCCAAGCAGGATGCCTCGTAAGATATACCAATTGGCAACGGACCAGTCCCAACCCGCCTGCGAAGCTTGCACGCCGAACAAAAGCATCCCCGGCACCCAGGTGATGATGGACAGCAGGATAAACAACACCGAGATCTTGCCGATGACATACTCGGTACGGGAGAATGGCCGCGAGAAGTAAGTCGGTAACGCGTTGTTTGCCAAGTCGGGTGCGATCAGATTCGGTCCAATCAGCGCCGTCAAGACGTAAGCCAACGCCCCCTGGAAATTCATAAACACCAGAAAAAACTTTCCGTCGATCTTGAGAAAGCCAGGCGTCGGGATTCCCATGCTCTGAAAAATCGTCAGGTTGTTAACGAGATAGATGTAACCGATGCAGCCCAGCGGGAAAAAGAGGCATGCCACTAGGAATCCAACCAGAAAACGGCTCTTGAACAGACGCTCGTAGGAATAGCGCGGCAGCACCAGAAAGCGCGTGCGAGGCGGCGTTAACGCGCCTGAGTAAGATGTGTAGCTTCGTTTGTAGACGGCCATTATTGCGTCATTGCCTTCAAGAAAATATCTTCCAGCGTGTCCTTGCGGTAATTCAGCCTGCGGAGCTCAAGGTCTTTATCCGACGCCACTTGATAGAGATCGCGAAAGTTGAACTCAGCGGGCAGCACCATCTTCCAGCGGCCCTTTCCTGCCATCGCGCAGGTGGCACCCAGATTCTCCATCGCGATGGCAAAGCCCTCGTCGTCACCGACCGTCTCCAACTCGACAAAGCGTTTGTTCGCCCGGCGCTCTTCTTCAAGGTTGGCGTAATGCACGATTTTTCCGCCCTTGAGGATCACCACTTCTTCGCAAGTGTCTTCGACGTCGCGCAACAGGTGAGAGCAGAGGACGATCCTCATGCCGGCGTTGTCACGCATCTCCCGGATCATCTTGAGCATCCGGCGCCTCGCTGGCGGATCCAGCCCATTGGTCGGCTCATCCAGAATCACCAGCTTTGGCCCATGCACAATCGCCTGCGCCAGCTTGGCGAGTTGCCTCATACCAAGGGAGTAAGTGCCCAGCTTGCGGTAACGAGCCTCGCCCAAGCCCACATAGAACAAGCACTCATGGGCACGCTCCAGCGCCGTCTGCGCCGGCAGCCCCGACAGCTCGGCCATCATGCGGATAAAAGTCACCGCGTTCATGTCGGCAATGAACGAATCATTCTCTGGCATGTAGCCGATCAATGATTTCACCAGCCGCGCCTCGGCCCGGGTATCATGCCCAAAAACGCGCGCCGTCCCCATGGACGGCGCGTAGAATCCCAACAAAGTATTGATCAACGTCGACTTACCCGCCCCGTTGGGTCCCAGTAATCCGATCGTCCTGCCTTTCAGTTCCACGCTCAGCCCGTCCAGGATCAGACGGCCACCGAGATTTACCGAAAGTTTGTCCAACTGAATGACTGTTGAGTTGTCTGAGTTACCAGTGCTCATTGAATCCTTGTCTTTTCTCTCTGGCCGTTGGCGGCAGCGGGGGTGCCACCCATCACTTTGGACAGTATCTGCGGCAGCACCGGGGCTCCGTGCCCCGCCGATAACAGCGTGTCGAGGCCGAAACCGAAGAACCCGCTCGTCGAGGCGACCGTAATGCTATCAGCCCCCGCATAGAGGCAGATCAGCACGGGTCCCGCATTGGCGGTCAACTGTCCCAGAGTCTGCTGCTGTGCTTCGGGCAGACTACCTTTAACCGTGTCCGCCAACCCTTGCAGATTCGCCCCAAGATTGAAGTAGAGCACAGCGGAGGAGTTGACTTCCGAATCCTGCGGAAGCAAGTCGCGGAAGGCTTGGCTGCGCGGCAGGCTCAAAAGATTCTGCCGATTCTGCAATGCCTTGGTGATTGCCTCGCGATTCGGCGCGCCCACCAGATAGCCGTTCGAGTAGAGGAAGTTCAGCTCCACCGGCATCGTCGACGCCTTCAAGCGAAACCATGCCTGCCCCTTTACGCTCTCTTCGGTGAAGTTCAACGTGATCGCGCCCTTGGCCTCTTGATTGACGGCCTGCGCAATTCTCTTCAGCGAAGAAGTTAACCGCGACGCGTCGTACACTTCAACGGCAAAGACATAAGTGGGGGTCGGCAGCAGCGGCCCATCCAGCGCCAGCGTCACCTCGCCGCCCAACGGTCCGGCAAGATCGTCGATTACATTGATTCCGATCTTCCTCTCGAACTCGCTGATCATCCCGCCAGTGTTGCCGAAGAACTCCTCAGCCATCTGCCGCGCGTTCTTCGTCACCGCGCTCATCGCAAAGCTCGCCTCGGGTGATACATAGTCCAGCGAAGGCATCGGCGCCGGTGCCGCCAGCCATCCGGCCACGCCGCTTCGCGATCCGGCGAAGGTCAACGACGCCCGTGTGTCGCTCTGGCCCGATCGACCCACTCCATCGCGGCGCTCCACCAGCAGGTGTCGCATTTTATTGATACCGGTCATCGTCATTGCGGGATTGTCGTTGCTTTTCTTGCTAACGGATTGCGCGAACATTTGTTCCATGTCAACGGCAAGAATCCAGCCCGCGCCCTTGTTGTAAGACTTCTGCACCGTCGCCGCCAGCGGCGTGCGGGCAAACCCGCCCTCGCCGGCCGCGCCGTTACGCAACTCGGGCATCGCGCCACGGTCGCCGGCGACGATGTAGCGATCGCCAATAAACAAACCCTCACCCGCAAGGTCAGATCCTCCCCCAAGCTGGCGAATCTGCGCCTGCAGATTCTCCTTGGCCCCGCCGCCCTTCACTTCGGCGATCAGATACGCGTGCCCTGGGCCGCCGCCGCTTCCCATCGAAGCCGCGATCACGATCTCGTCGCCGATCTGCGATCCCGCGCTGCGCAACTTCTCGGCGAGCCCACGCATCTGTTCAACCTGTTCCGTCTTCCACCATTCCTGTAACACCGGGCTCTGGCGAAGTTTATCTTCAAAGATCTTCGTTGCGTCGGCCACCGTACCGCTGATGTTCGGTATCGCCACATAGACAACCGTGTCCGCCGGCAGTAAGCCAAGCAGCTTCGACCCGCTGCGCAAGGACGGCAAAGGGAGGGCCGAGATCTGCTTGGAGATCTCTGAAACTTCTTTCAGCATCGAGGCGTAGCGCGCCGCATCCCTGGACCACGCAATCTGCTCGGACACCGTCGTCCGCTTGAGTTGCGCTTCAGATCCCGTTGTCTGGCCCGGAAGCAGGTCTTCCGTCTTGCCCGCCTGATCGACAACCACGTGGCCCTCGACCACCGCCACTTGCGTTCCGCGCATGCCCGCCGAGACGGAGAAGATTGTGCCCTTCACCGAGACGGTGCTCTCGCGCGTTGCCACCCGCAGCGCGCCGCGCTTTTGCTTGGCCGCCTGCACCACAATATTGCCTCGGTCCAGCCGTACCGTCGAACCGCTGTAGGCCGCAGAAATACTCAGTTCAGCCCGTTCGTTCATCTCGATCAGCGATCCATCGGGCAACCGCACCACCGCCACGGATCCCTTGGCCGTGCGCACCGCTTCGTTTTCCCCCAGCGCCGCGCCCGCCTTCACCGGTACCAGTCCCGCCGCTGAAACCTTGAACATCTCACCCGACACGCTGGCAATCTCGGCGCGCTGTCCACCTGGAGCCATCAAGCGATCGATCGAATCGAGCGCAAAATATCCAACCGCGATCAACACGCCCGCCGCCACCGCCCACGGCACAAACGAGGCGACTGCCGATGGCTGGCGGCGCGCGGGGGCGATCTCCCGAATCTTCCCCTGCAATCGCTCCAGTTCACGTCGGTAGCCGATGTTCGATTGCAACCGGTCCTCTACAAGCATCTTCTGCGCGTCACTTAACTCGTTGCGCAGATAAGGTGCAAGCAGAGAGCTGAAGTCCTCTCCCGAGCGCAGCCGCCCAGGTATCGCCACCGGCGACTCCGTTTTCAAGGCAGCCAGCACTCGGGCCTGCGACGCATGCGCCTGCTCCGCGCTGGGGCTCGTCTCTTTCATCGCGCGAATCGCGTCATTGAGATCGATCGGGTTGTTCTTGTTTTCCATTGCGATTTCCTTTTTGTGATTTCTTCCGACTAGAGCGCGAGAGAGCCGTTATCGAGTCTGATTTCGTTTTGCAGTTTTTGGCGTGCGCGAAACAGCGTCACCGCCACCGATGTCTGCGACATGTTGAGGAGTGTCGCGATCTCCTTGTTTCCATATCCCTCGACATAGCGGAGCACAAACATCTCCGCCCATTTCGGGTCAATTCGCGACAGCGCGTCCCGCAGCCGGCTGTGCAACTCTTGTTGCGCCCCGGCGGAAGGCTCGCGCTTCAAATCTTCGATCGACGAGACCTTCGCGCCCCGGCTGCGCACGACGTCCAGGGCCGCGTTCACCGCCGCCCGCCGCAGATATGCTTCGACGTTGTCCACCTCCCCAAGCGACAGATCGCGGCGAAGAAATCTCAAAAACACAGTCTGAAGAACGTCTTCAGCATCCGCCGCGTTCGGCAATATCCGAAACGCCGACCGGTAAACCGCGTCGCCGCATTCGCGGTAGACACGTTCAAATTCCGCACTGACCATAGGTGTATGATCCACCTGAATCTCGGGAAGCGCTAGGGCAATCATGAATCGAATTCGGTTCCTTCATCTGTCTAGACGCCGACATCCGCGTTTTCTTACAACACCAGGACCGATAGTACGAATGGTGCGTACATTCCCACCCGGTTGGCGATGTATGATGATAAGGAATCCCAATAGGTCCAGACCGTGACATATACATCTAAACTCGCTGCGATCCTGTTGATCGCTCTCGCATTCGTCGGCTGCGACAACGATCCGAAAGTTGCCCGCCAGAAATATCTCGACACCGGCAATCGTTACTTCAAGAACGGCAAGTACCGGGAAGCCGTCATCTTCTACAAGCGCTCCTTGCAGAAAGATGGCCGTTTTGCCGAAGCCTACTATGCCCTCGGCAACGCCGAGTTGAAGTCGGGCAAGCCCGCAGAGGCTCTGCGCGCCTACCAGCGCTGCATCGAGTTGGACCGCAACAACACCGACGCTGCCTCCAAGTTGGCTGAAATTTATCTAGCTGTCTACGCCCGCAGCGAAACCAAGCCCAAGAACATCCTCAAGGAAATCGAGGACATCTCCAAGCGCTTGCTCGACAAAGACCCCAAGAGCTACGACGGTCTCCGGCTGCAGGGTTTCCTCCGCCTCGCCGGCAACGACCTCAAGGGTGCCATCGAGAGCATGATGGCCGCCGAAAAAATCAAGCCCTATCAAAAGGAACTGTCCACTGTCTTGTTCCAGATCATGCTCCAGGACAACCGCGCGGACGAGGCCTTCGCTTACATCAACCGCGCAATCGCCGCCGACAAGGAGAATGCCGCCAACTACGACGTCCTCTACGCCGAGTATGCAAAGAAGGAAATGATCCCTCAGGCCGAGGAAGTTCTCAAGCGCAAGATCGCCGCCCTGCCCAAACAGCCCATCCTTCCGATTCAACTCGCTGCCCACTACTTCGCGGCCAAGCAGTTCGACAAGATGCAGGCCGTTCTCGACGGCTTGGTCCAAACCGGCAAAACCAACAAGACGCTGGAACAACCCCGCATGCTTGTCGGCGATTTCTACTTCAAGATCCGCGACTTCGAACACGCTCTCCAGCAGTTTGAGGAAGGCGCCAAAGAGCTTCCCGCCAAGAAGCACGAATACCAACGCCGCGTCGTCGAAACCTATGTCTTCATGAACAAGAAGACCGACGCTGTGCGTCTCGTCGAGCAAATTCTCAAGGAAGACCCCAAGGACAACGAGGCTACAGCCATGCGCGCCAGTCTCCTGCTCCAGAGCGGCACCAAGGATCAGGTCGACACAGCCGTCTCCGACCTTCAGTCAGCCGTGTCGCGTACTCCGCAGAACCATGTGATGCGCCTCAACCTGGCCAAAGCCTTCCTCGCCCGCGGCGATTCCGATCAGGCCCGCGTCCAGTTGCAGGAGGCGCTGAAGCTTCGTCCCGACTTCCAAATCGCCAAGATTGCCTTGGCCCAGATCTTCCTTCAAAAACAGGAATTCGGCAGAGCGCTCGAGTACGCCAACCAAGTCTTGGCCTACGACCCGAACGAGGTCCGTGGCCGTCTTCTCAGAGCTACCGCCCTTTACGGAAGCAAAGATCTGACCGGGGCACGCAAGGACCTCGATGTCATCCTCGAGCGCTACCCCAACCTCAACGACGCGCTTTACATGAAGGCCCGCCTCCAGCTCGACCTTGGAGAAAAAGACGCGGCGCAGGCAACCTTTGAAAAGATGATGAAGGTCAATCCCAGCGACCCGCGTGGCATGCTGGGCTCCGTTGAAAGCTACCTGCAGTTGGGTAAGGGCGATTTGGCCGTCAAAACCATCGAAGCCGAACTGGCCAAAGCCCCAGAGCGCAACGACATTCGCAACGCCTTGGCCAACACCGCAGTCCGCGTCGGCAATTATGAGCGCGCTTTGCCGGAATTCCTAAAGCTTCTCGCCGCCACCCCCAAGGATGCCTCCGTTGTCCTGCGCCTCGCCGAAGTCTACAAGCGCATGGGCGATGACGCCAACGCCGTAAAGTACTTCAGGCAAGGCGGCACTCTACTGCCCAACGATCCCATCTCAATGATTAACCTCGCGATGATCTACGATCGTCAAGGCAAGAACGCGGAATCAAAGCCGCTCTATGAGCAAATTATTAAAATGGACCCGGGCAACGTCCTGGCGCTCAACAATCTTGCGATGATCCTCGCCGAGCAAGGTACGGAACTCGACATGGCACTAACCTACGCCGAGCGCGCCAAGCAGAAACTGCCTACCGATATTGACGTCGCCGATACTCTCGGTCTGATCTACATTAAGAAGAATCTGTCCGATCAGGCCATCGGCGTTTTCAACGAGATCGTCCGTAAAGATCCCAATCGTTCGATCTTTCACTACCACTTGGCCATGGCTTACTACCAAAAAGGCGATAAACCCAACGCCAAGAAGTCTGCTCAGAACGCCTTGACAAAGGCTCCGCCCAAGCCCGAGGAACAGAAAATTCGCGAACTCCTCGCCAAGTGCGGATAAGCTCAAAGCTTGTCCGCCATGCGTAGGTTACTGTTTTTCTTAACTCTGCCATTACTTGCTCAGGAGCAAACGCTGGATCGCCAGCTCCAAGCCGGTAATACCTATTCGATTGTCGTCAGCGGCCAGCCCGCGTTCGAAGACCCGGTCAAGCTAACCTGCGCCGGGCAATCGCTTCAAAAGACGCTGCATCCAGGCGATGCGGACTGGGCCTTTGCCTTCCTTCCAACCGCCAATTGCACACTCAAGCTTCAGGCGCGCGGCCAGTATCGGCTAACCGTGCACGGCTACGGCAAGACGCGCCACCTCGAACTGGAGCCAAACAACGACTGGTCCCACGCCACGCCCGTCGATCTGGGCGAAGTCATTTTCGCCACTGGAGACGACAGCGCCTACCTCCCGTCTCCCACCTCCAGCCGCGCTAAGCCCACCGAGGCATTCTCCAAGGTCGATGAGGATTGGTTTCGATTCCGCTTTGAAAGCCTGAAGCCCAAGCTGATCGGCTTTCAGATTGAACTGGTTGAGCGTGACAATCTCCCGGTGGACGTCTCGATCTTTCGCATCGTCAACGGTAAGCCCGTCCTGTTCACCGACGGCGAAGACCCCGTCTCGATCCCGCACGAAGTCCAGGCCCTGCCCGGTAACAAGTACACCACGCGCCTGCTCAAAGACCCCGGCGACTACTACATTCGCGTGGTCGCCAACCATCCCGAGTACCGCTTGCGCACCCGTCTCTACGATGCCCCGCCCTATGCCGACCCCAAGCTCGCCGTTCGTGCCGGCGTCGATTATCTGATGGGCGCGGGCGACTCCTGGCACGCCAACACCCCGCGCCGCGGCGGCGTCTTCGATCGAGTCGCCAACGTCCATCAGGAGACCTCACTCTGCGTCGCCTGTCACGTCACTCACTTCACGCAGCGCGGGCAACTTTACGCCGCGCGCCAGGGCTACGGCGTCGAACTTCGCTCCTCGCTCCAGTTCTTAAGCGAGCGCTTCTACAACAACCCGCGCCCGCTCTATGGATTTGAAGACCAAGGCGCCGTCTGGGCTCGGGTCATCTCCGCCCCCGCCAATGTTCTCGGCCGCATGTCCCACCTGATGGACGTCTTTGAGAAGCAAATCGGCGACGGCGCGCGCCCCAGCTTTCACTTGGGAATCAACAACTACCTCAAACTCTACTACACCGGTCGCACCGCTCTGCCACCGGACGAAACCAACGGCAACCAGCCGCTGGTGAGCAATTACGAGGTCGCCTGGTACGCGTGGGAATCCTCTAAAGACCCCGCCATCGCCGCCCTCATCGAGATCGACGATCACAAAAACCTCGTCGATCTCTGCTACCAAACCCTCGCCCTGGCCGCGATAGACAAAACCCGCCACGCCGCCAAGATCGCCCGCAACGCCGAACGCATCCTCTCTCTCCAACGCGCCAGCGGTCAGTGGTCAATGAAGTTCGACCCCAAAGAGAAAGAAGTCGAATTCCAAACCGGCCACGCCCTCTGGGCTCTCGCCGCCGCCGGCATTCCCAAAGAGGACCCGCGCGTCGCAAAAGGTCTCGCCCATTTGCTCACTCGTCAGCAGGACTTCGGTGGCTGGCTAGATCCGCTGCAGAGCTTTGAAAACTTCCGCACCCCCTTTCGCGAAACGCAGATGGCCGTCCTGGCCCTCAGTGCTTACTACCCCAACGGCCCCGCCGCCATTGGCTGGGGCTCCACCTCAGCATCGCTCCCCAAGCAGGGTGAAGATCTCCTGTTAGCGTTCGACAAGATCTGGGATAAGCCTTCACCGGTCGTCCTTGCCGAAATCCGCCTCCATGCCAAGTCGACAGACGTCTTTGTCCGTCAGGCCTCGATCGAGGCCCTGGGCCGCCTCGCGCTCACGTCGGACCTCCCGCTGCTCACCGCCGCCCTCGCAGACCCCAGCAAGCTCGTGCAACGCACCGCGGCCTGGTCTGTGCGCCAGGTTCTCAGCCGCCGTGGTCAAGGCAACGACGCTCTCCTTGCCGCCATGGGCAGCAAGGATCCCCGGATGGAGTGGGGTGCCACCCGCGTCTTCGCGACACACTTTCGAGAGCTCGCCTTTGACGGCCGCTTCGCGGGCGCGCTCATCGCCAAGACCCACTCCGCCAACCTCGCCGTCCGCGTCCAAGCCTGGAAAGGCCTCTGGCAATTCTGGTTCTGGTCGCCAAGCGACGACGTCAAGGGCAAGATCGAAGACGCCTTCCTTGCCGGCCTCTCCGTTCCCCAGCACGCCTGGGTGGAGCGAAATCTCCACGAGGGTCTCTACAACCTTGCCGACGAGAACATCCGCTACCTCTACAACAACTGGGTGCCCGCCATCGCTCGCCAAGAAGATCGCGATCGCGTCGTCAGCGGCCGCCTCAAACACGAAGCGCGCCTGGCCGAAAAGTACGCCCACTTCCTCGACACCGCCACGGACACCAACCGCAAGCGCTTCCTGGCCGCCATCACCGAATTCCACCTCCGCCGCGCCGACACCTACGACCTCAAGGCAGACCCGCACGCCCCTGTCGCCGCCACCTACAATCGCATCGGCAACGACATCGAGCAGACTGTATTCTTCGGCGAAAGCAACACCCGCTTTGCCCGGGCGCTTGCCCCTTTCATCGAATCCAAAGACCCCGAACTGCGCCGCCTCGCCATGAAGGCCGCGCTCCTCACCCGCGACGCCAAGTTCGCCATCGTCACCAAGATCAGCGGCGCACCCGGCCCGGATCGCGACGCCCTCCTCTCGGCAGCCCGCAAAGACCCTGCGGACGAGAACAATCTCGAAGTGCTCAAAGCCTTCAACGCCGCTCCCAAACCTAAGGTCACGGCCCAGTCAACGGCAAGGGTCAGAACAACAGACCGCCCCGACGAGAGCTACTTCCGCGGCTACGTACAACCCATCCTTGAGAAGCGCGGCAAGGATGGTTACGCCTGCGTTCAATGCCACGCCAGCCACGCCATCTTCGACGGAACCTGGGGCACCGCCATGAAAGTCGTCAACCTCGATAACATCGAGGACAGCCTGATTCTTAAGAAGCCCATCTCCAACGCCGAAACCGAAGGCGTTGCCGGTAGCGGCATCGTGCCGCATGGCGGCGGAGTCCGCTTTGAAAAAGATTCCCCTGAATACAACACCATCCTGAACTGGGTGCGAGGAGCAAAACCCTGATGTTGACCAACCCGAGCGTGCCTTACATCGCGCCCTTCCTGATCTTCCTGGCCCTGCTGTCGATCCAGAAATATCTGGGCTTTCTTGGCGAATGGGAATACTTGGTCCGTGTGCTCATCGTTGCCGCATCCATCTGGTATTTCTCGCGCCGCGTGCTCGATTTCAAAGTCCGGCATTGGCTTCCCAGCTTTGCGATTGCCATAGCTGCATTCCTGTTATGGATCGCCCCGGACACCCTGTTCCCCGGCTGGCGCCAGCACTGGCTCTTTACCAATTCGATCACCGGCGAAGTTCATGTCTCCCTGGCCGCCGATCAACTCAAGAGCCCGTTCCTGCTCTTCTTCCGCACGCTGAGCGCCGCGCTGATGGTGCCCATTCTAGAAGAGCTTTTCTGGCGCGCCTGGATGTTGCGCTGGTTGGTCAAGCGCGAATTCGAAGAGCTCCCCATTGGCAGCTACGACACGCAATCCTTCTGGATCGTTGCGGCGCTGTTTGCAATGGAGCACGGCCCTTACTGGGAGGTGGGTCTGCTCACCGGTATTCTCTGGAACTGGTGGTTTATCCGCACCAAGAGCTTGGGCGACCTGATCTTCATCCACGGCGTCACCAATCTGGTGCTCAGCCTCTACGTGATCTGGTCCGGTAAGTGGCAGTTCTGGATGTAGCGCGAGCTACTTCTTCTCGGTGGCACCAGAGGATTTGTCCGTGCTGCCAATCTCGCTGTCCTGTACCGTCGCCGGTTCGTTCGTAAATCGATTGCGAATGATCTGCGTTTGGTCGCTGTAAAAGGTCCGGCTGCCGTTCGTGCCAAATTGCTTCGGCGCGGCTTGTACGACATATCCTTGCGGCGTGCCTTGCACGGTGAATAGATAGCCACCCTTGCGCCCCTCGCCCAGTTCCCGGTCCACAAGGTCCGCGCCCGTCGGCCCGGCGTTGCCGCTAGCCGGAGGCCCCAGCTCAGTGAGCGTCGCCGCATAACGGCCAAACTGCGAATAGTACTGTGTTTGCGCCGTATGCACCACCGAGACTGCGCGAATGGCCGCAGTCTCTTCAGCAAACATGCGGGCCTTGGTCAACCGGGGCAGAGCCGCAGCCACAATAATCAGGATGATCGCGATGACGATCAGAAGTTCGGTCAGGGAGAAGCCCCGGCGCGATGGACGAACGATTGGTTTCCGCATTTGCTCTCTGCTCATATTATGTGACGTTCGCGGCGGCGCTTTCGTGCACCCGTTTCAATCGTTCCCACAGCCCGGCAAGCTGATCCAGCGGCAGTGCGTTCGCCCCGTCACTCAGCGCCTTCGCCGGATTCTCATGCGTCTCGATAAAAACGCCGTCAATTCCCGCCGCCGTCGCCGCCCGCGCCAACGTCGGAATCATCTCAGGCGTTCCGCCACTGGTCGCCCCTTGCGCCCCCGGCGTCTGCACGCTGTGCGTCGCGTCAAAAACCACCGGCACGCCCATATCGCGCATGATCTTCAACCCGCGCATGTCGACCACCAGGTTGTTGTAGCCAAAGCTGCTGCCTCGCTCGGTAAGTACAATCTTGTCGTTCCCCGTCGACCGTATCTTCTCGACAACATTACGCATATCGAGAGGCGCCACAAACTGCCCCTTCTTCACATTCACCGTCTTGCCCGTCCGCCCCGCCGCCAGCAGCAGATCGGTCTGCCGGCAAAGAAAGGCCGGAATCTGCAACACGTCCACGCTCTCAGCCACTTCGTCCGCCTGCCCCGCCTCGTGGATGTCGGTCAGCACCGGAATCCCCTTGGCCCGGATCGAAGCCAAAATCCGCAGCCCTTCCATCAAGCCCGGCCCACGAAAAGAATGCACGCTAGACCGGTTCGCCTTGTCAAAGCTCGCCTTGAAAATATACGGCCCCACCAGCTCCGAAATCCGGTCAGCCAGCATGTGGCAGTGCTCTTCGCTCTCAATCACGCAAGGCCCCGCGATCAGCGTAAAGCCCCCCGCCGGGATCATGCGCCGACCTGTGTAAACAATGGCTGATTCATCCGCTCCAGGCGCTTCTGCCGGTTCGCATAAGAAGCCCCGATAAAGGCCTGAAACAACGGATGCGGCTCCAACGGCTTGGACTTGAATTCCGGATGAAACTGGCAACCCAGGTACCACGGATGCCCCGGCAGTTCACAAATCTCCACATACGATCCGTCCGGCGACTCGCCCGTGATCGCCAGCCCATTCTTCTCCAAAACTTCTTGATACTCGCGATTGAACTCATAGCGATGCCGATGCCTCTCGCTGATCGTCGCCTCGCCGTACGCAACCCTCGCGTGAGAATTCGCGTGCAGCTTGCAATCGTAAGCCCCCAGCCGCATCGTCCCGCCCAGTTCATCGACGCCCTTCAACTCGCGCAGCTTGTAGATCACCCGATGCGCTGGCGCCGCGTCAAACTCGGTCGAATCCGCGCCGCTCAACCCGCACACATTGCGCGCATACTCAATCACCAGCGTCTGCATGCCAAGGCAAATCCCGAAGTAAGGCACCTGCTCCTCGCGCGCATAACGGATCGCCTGCAACATCCCCTCAATCCCGCGCGGCCCAAAGCCGCCCGGCACCAGAATGCCGTCATGCTGCGACAGCATTTCCTTACATTCGGGCCAGGTCAGATCCTGCGCCTCAATCCACTTGAAATTCACCTTCAGCCGATGCGCCAGCGCGCCGTGCAACAGCGATTCCTTCAAGCTTTTGTAGGAGTCTTCATACTCGACATACTTGCCCACCAGCGCGATGTCCACCTGGTCCACCGGGTTCTTCATCCGGTCCAGCATGTCCGTCCATCGCGACATGTCCGATGGCGCGGTCTCCAAGTTCAGGATCTCCAAAATCTTCTTGTCCAGATGCTGCTCGGCCAACACCAGCGGCACCTCATAGACGCTCGATACGTCCGGGCAGGCGATCACGCCGTCTTCTTCCACGTCGCAGAACAAGGCGATCTTTGCCTTCAGATCTTCCGATAGCGGCCGTTCAGACCGGCAAATCAACACATCGGGCTGGATGCCGATCGCCCGCAGTTCTTTGACGCTATGCTGCGTCGGCTTGGTCTTCAACTCCTGCGCCGCCGCAATCCACGGCACCAGCGTCAGATGCACAAACACGCTGTTGTGCCGCCCCAGTTCATGCCTCAACTGGCGAATCGCTTCAATAAACGGCAACGACTCAATGTCGCCCACCGTCCCGCCAATCTCGACGATTACGATATCGACGCCCTCGGCCACCTTGCGCGCGTTTGCCTTGATCTCATCGGTGACGTGCGGAATCACCTGCACTGTTTTGCCAAGATAGTCCCCGCGCCGCTCGCGCGAAATGATCCGCTCATAGATGCGTCCGCTGGTTAAGTTATTCGCTTGGCTCAGCGGCGAGTGCGTAAATCGCTCATAGTGTCCAAGATCGAGATCCGTCTCGGCGCCATCGTCTGTAACAAACACCTCGCCATGCTGAAACGGGCTCATCGTCCCGGGGTCCACATTCAGATAGGGGTCAAACTTCTGCATGCAAACGCGCAGGCCGCGGCTTTCGAGCAAACAACCGATCGACGCGGCGGCAATGCCCTTCCCCAAGGACGATACGACGCCACCGGTAACGAAGATGTACTTAGCCATTTAGAACTGGGTTTCCTTGTGAGATGAGATCGATAACACGGGCGAGATCCTCGGGCGTGTCCACGCCCAAAGACTCGTATTGAGTCTCCAGGACGCGAATGCGATGGCCGTTCTCAAGTGCGCGCAATTGTTCGAGAGATTCAGCCCGCTCCAGCGGACCGACAGGCATGGCGGAGTAGTTGAGTAGAAATTCTTTGCGGTACACGTAGAGGCCGATGTGCTTGTAGTAGGCCTCATTGACACCGCGATTGTAGGGGATCGGACAACGCGAAAAGTAGATCGCGTCACCTGAGAAACCAGTCACAACCTTGACCACATTCGGGTTCATGATTTCGCCCGCCACATCGATCCGCCGCTTCAACGTCGACATCGCCAGACTCGGATCGTCCAGCAATGCCTGCGTCGCCAGATCGATCGCTGCCGGGTCAATCAACGGCTCGTCGCCCTGTATGTTCACTACAATCTCGTAGGGTTGGTTGGCCGCAGCCTCCGAGACCCGGTCCGTGCCCGAAAGATGATGGCTGCCTGTCATAACTACCGCCGCGCCAAATCCAAGTGCGGCGTCAAAGATCCGCTGGTCGTCAGTGGCGATCAGAACTCGATCCAGCGTCTTGGCCATGCAAGCCTTCTCCCACACATGTTGCAGGATCGGTTTGTTTTTAAGGGTGACGAGGGCTTTGCCGGGAAATCGGCTTGATGCGAAGCGGGCAGGAATTACGCCAAGTGCTCTCGAAAGAGCGCTAGGGAGCGGCACATTCAACGGTAGCATGTGCCGCCCCAGGATCAAAGCAAATCACTTCGATTCAGGCAGGATCGCGATGGCTTCCACCTCAATCAAAGCCTCCGGCAAGAACAACTCCGTCACGCCCACCAGCGTGCTGGCCGGCGGGTTCACTGGATTGAGATAACGATTGCGGGCTTCGCGGATCGTCGGCATCTGCGACGACTGAAAATTCTTGATGTACCAATTCATCTTTACGACATGGTTAAAATCCGTGCCCGCCGCCGCCAGCGCGGTCTTCAGGTTGCGCAGCGCCTGCTCCACTTGCGCCTTAAGGTCGCCCGTTCCCACAATCTTGCCATTTTTGTCCATCGACACTTGGCCGGCGATAAAGACCATCTTGCCCGGCTGCGTCACAACCACATGGCTGTAGCCATTGGCCGGAGGCAATTCAGCGGACTTGGGAAACTGCGTTTGAGCAAGAAGGGCAACCGCTAACAGATAGGAAATCATCCCATCAGCTTACGCCAGGCCCAGGCCCGGGTGCCGTCCGCCAAAGCGCGTGGCGCGCTCAAAGGCCGCCCCCAGTTGCAGCACGCTGAAATCGCGTCCGTGACGGCCTACGATTTGGATCCCCACCGGCAGCCCTTCGGGCCTAAATCCCGCCGGTACCGAGATCGCCGGGCTCCCCGTGATCGTGATGTACCAACAGGCCTTCATCCAGTCGATGTAGCTGTCAAATTTGACGCCATTGATCGAGGTCGGATACGGCGTCTTGACATCGAACGGCAACGACTGCGTCGTCGGCAAAATGAAATACTCGTAGCGCTCCAGAAAGCCCTGAAAACGCCGGAACAACTGAGTGTGCAGCCGCTCGGCTTGTGCGACATCCGCCGCGCTCAACTTGAGCCCCTGCTCAATTTCCAGCGCAAGTGTGTCCTTGAACTGTCCGGGCGACGTGCGAAAGCGTTCGCCATGCTGGGTGGCTTGGCCCCAGGCGCGCAAAGTCTTAAACGCATAGTCGGCACCGCTAAAGTCGGGCTCGTCCTGTTCGACAACGCAACCTAACGACGCAAAAGTCTTGCGATGCCCATCGATGACGGCGGAGATCCGCGGGTCGAACGGGACGCCGCCGAGATCCTTAAACCAAGCCACCCGCACGCCTTTGAAATCACGTCCAAGCGGCTGCAAAAAGCTCGCTCCAGCCTCTGGCAGCGAGAGCGGATCGCCCGCGTCTGGCCCCGCAATCGCACTCAGCAACAAGGCCACGTCGGCGACGTTTCGCGCCATCGGCCCTGAGGTGGCCAGCGGCGACCAAGCCAGACCGGCACCCGGGTTCGGAACCCGCCCCGGTGAAGGACGAAAGCCAACCACATTGCAGAACGCGGCCGGGTTGCGCAAAGATCCACCCAAATCGCTGCCATCGGCAATCGGGAGCATTCCGCAAGCCAGCGCCGCCGCCGCGCCGCCGCTCGATCCCCCGCAGGTCTTCGTCACATCGTAAGGGTTGAGCGTCGCGCCAAACACTGTATTGAAGGTCTGCGACCCCGCGCCAAACTCCGGCGTATTCGTCTTCCCGATCAGCACCGCCCCGGCGGCCCGAATCCGCTTGACGATCAAGTCGTCGGCACCCGGGATAAAGTCCTTGAAGATCGGCGAGCCAAAGGTCGTACGAATCCCCTTCGTGTTCACCAAGTCCTTATGCGCGATCGGCAAGCCGTGCAACGGGCCCATCATCGCGGCTTTGGCTGGTACCTGCGTCACGATCGCGTTAATCTTTGGGTTCACGCGTTCGATCTGCTCCAGATGCGCGTCCAGCACTTCCTTCGCCGACAGCTTCCTCGACCGGATCAAGATCGCCATCTCGGTCGCGCTCATGAAGCAGAGGTCGCTGGCCGCCTCCAAACGCGAAACCGCCGCCAGACTGAGGAGAGCTTGGCGGCGGCTTGGCTTAAACATGGGTCTACTTATTGGTGACGTCGTGGGTGTTCGACAGATCGCGAATCGGCAGCCAGACCTTGTACCATTCCTTCTGCTCCGGCGAGTCGGTGTACTTCTTCAGGGCTTCGGGGCTCTCGAATTCCATCACCAGCACGTGGGTGAACTTAGAGTCCCCGCCCTGCACCGTGATCGGATCGAGCCAGACGTTCTTGATGCCTTTGTACTTGCCGGCCACGGTCTCGATGGCGGCGATGCCCTTGGCGATATCCGCCTTGCTGGCCTCGGGTTTGAAGCGCACGTTGATCACATGGATCACGGTCTTCGGCTTGTTAGCGGCAAAGGCCTGGACGCCGGTGAGCGTCGCAAGCAGAGTAAGTGTAAAAAGTAACTTCTTCATAAATGAATCCTATTTGGCGCCTTCAAACGCCTTGGCGTAGTCTTTGAGGAAAATGTCGAGGCCCTTGTCGGTCAGGGGATGGTTGAACATCATGTCCAGCACCTTGAACGGCAGCGTGCCAATGTCGGCGCCGATCTCGGCGGCCTGGGCCACGTGCAGCGGCCCACGCAGGCTGGCGGCCAGCACTTGCGTCGTATAGCCATAGTTGCCGTAGATGTTGCAGATCGACTGGATTAGTTCCATGCCGTCCTGAGCGATGTCGTCCAGGCGGCCCACAAAGGGGCTGATGATGTAGGCACCGGCCT
>JANXUM010000476.1 GCA_025356215.1 Bryobacter sp.
CGCGTGTGGCGGCGGTGCGCAATGGGGTGGACCTGGCGGCGTTTGACGGTGCCGGTAGAGGGGCTGGCCAGCGGCGGCGAGTGTTGTTTGTCGGGGCGATGGATTACTATCCGAACATCGCGGCGGTGGAGTTCTTTGCGCGGCAGCACTGGCCGGGATTGTTGGCGGCGCACCCGGAATTGCGCTTCACGATTGTGGGATCGAACCCGGTTGAGACGGTGCGGGGTTTGTCTGGATTGCCCGGTGTTGAGGTGACGGGGACGGTGCCCGAAGTGGCTTCGTTTTACCGGGAGGCTGCGGTGGTGGTTGTGCCGCTGCTCGAAGGCGGGGGGACGCGACTGAAGATTGTAGAGGCGATGGCGGCGGGGGTGCCGGTGGTATCGACGCCGGTGGGGGCCGAAGGGATTGAGGTGGAAGGGGGCAAACAACTGTTGTTGCTGGGGCCGGAAGAGGATTGGGCCGGAGCGATCCGCGCTTTGCTGGCGGACCCGGCGCGGGCGCAAAGGCTGACGGAGGAAGGGCGGGAGTTTGCCGCCGGGCGTTACGGCTGGGACGGGATTGGCGTGGAGTTTGCGACGATTCTGGAGCAGTGGAGGCGCGCATGAAGAGCGGCGAGACATTGCGGGTGGTGGCGGTGATCGAGGCGGGAACGATGTCCGGGCCGGCGAAGAATTTGCTACGGTTTTGCCGCCGCGTGCGGGCTGGGGAGAGCGGGCCGAGGATTGAGTTTACGATCGCGACTTTTCATCGTGGAGAGCCTGGGGAGGCGCGGACGCCGTTTTTGACGGCGGCGGCCAAGGATGGGATTCCGGTGGACGTGATTGGGGAGCGGCGGCGCTTCGATCCGGCGGTGGTGGGCGGATTGCGGAAGGTGCTGGAGAGGCGGCGACCGCACATTTTACAAACGCACGCGGTGAAGACGAATTTTGTGGTGCGGGCGGGAGGCTTAGGGGCGGGGAGGCGCTGGTTGGCTTTCCACCACGGCTACACGGCTGAAAACTGGATGGTGGGTTTGTATAACCGTCTGAACCCGTGGGCGCTGGGAGGGGCCGATGGGGTGGTGACGGTGTGCGGGCCGTTTCGGGAGCAGTTGGTGGGGGCCGGGGTGGAGGCGGGAAAGATTGCCGTGCTGCCGAACGCGATCGAAGATTTTGTACCGCCCAGCGCGGATGAGGTTTCGGCGTTGCGCGGGCGGTTGGCGGGGAGCGGGGAGCGGATCGTGTTGACGATCGGGCGGCTGTCGCGCGAGAAGGGGCAGATCCATTTGTTGAGGGCGGCGGCGGCGTTGGCCGGACGGCGGCCGGATTGGAAGTTCCGGTTGGTGCTGGTGGGAGACGGGCCGGAGCGAGCTGCGTTGGAGGCGGCGGCGGGCGGGGGGGTGTTGGCCGGACGGGTGCACTTTGCGGGGCATCAACAGGATGTGCGACCGTATCTTGCGGCGGCCGATGTATTCGCATTGCCGTCGCTGACCGAAGGGAGTCCGAACGTGATTTTGGAGGCAATGGCGGCGGGATTGCCGATTGTGGCGACGAGGGTGGGCGGAGTGCCGGAGACGGTGATCGATGGGGAATCGGCATTGCTGTGCCAGGCCGGGGAGGGCGGGGAAGTAGAATTGGCGGCGGCGCTGGAGAGGGTGCTGGGGCCGGATGAAGAGGCGGCGACGCTGGGCGAGGGTCTGAGGGTGGGGGCCAGGGCGCGGCTGGCGTTGTTTACTCCTGAGGCCTATGAGGCGTCTTTACGGAGGATCTATGCGGGGCTGCGGTAGTATTTTGGGAGGCGAATCATGGGCATAGTGGGCGGAGCGGCGGCGGATTGGTTCTTGAATCGTTTTTACGAGACCGGACGGGACACGCCGATGGGCGGGGTGGATGGCACGAGTGCGCCGGGGTCGAGCAAGCTACGGCGGATGTTCGGGGCGGGTGTCTTTGATGAACTGCGGGGGAAGACCGTAATCGATTTTGGTTGCGGGGGTGGGGAAAACTCGATCGAAATGGCGCAAAACGGTTGCGCGAAGGTGATCGGGCTGGAGATCCAGCAAGAGTACATTGAGAAGGCGCGGCGCGAGGCCGAGCGGCTGGGGCTGGCGGGACGTTGCGTGTTTTCGACCGATTGGGGCGAGCCAGTGGACGTGATTGTTTCCACCGACGCATTTGAACACTTTGGGGACCCTGCGCATATTCTCGAGTTGATGAGGAAGCTGGTGAAGAAGAACGGCTACCTGCTGATCGAGTTTGGGCCGACTTGGTACCACCCGCATGGGGGGCATCTGTTTTCGGTCTTTCCGTGGGCGCATCTGGTGTTTACCGAGGAGGCGCTGACGCGGTGGCGGCGGGGTTTCAAGACCGACGGGGCGACGCGGTTTAGCGAGGTGGCGGGGGGGCTGAATCAGATGAGCATCGGGCGCTGGGAGCAGTTGGTGGCGGCCAGCGGGTTTGAATTTCTGACCTATGAGCTGACGCCGATCCGAGCGGTGAAGCCGCTGCACAACCGTTGGACGAGGGAGTTTTTTACAGCGATCGTGCGGGCGCGTTTGAGGCCGGTTTAGAGGCGTTGCGGCGGGACTGGAAGACGGTCAGTCGATTGCGGGAGAAGATCGGTTTGGCGCTGGAATCGAGCACGGCGGCCAGACCGGGGAAGTCGCCGAAGACGACGATGTAGTCGTAGGAATCCCCGATGTTGCGGTAAGTTTCAACCGGAGGCGGGGGCACGTCGTAGAGATGAGCTTCGGGATAGCCGAGGCGGGAATTGAGAAGGGAGTTGCCAAAGGCCATCCGTGGGGAGGCAAAGCAATAGGGGTTGCTGCCGCCGCGATAGATGTTGTAGACGTCGGCTATGCCGACCATCATTTCGAGATTGCCGGCGGTGCGCTGTTGAACGATCGGTAGGATTTTGGATCCGGGAGCGACGTAGGGCAGACCGGCGAGAAAATCCTCATAAACGGGATAGGCCGCTTTTTCAGCGATGGCGCTAAGGGTGGAGGTGGCGGTCAGTAGGGCCAAAGAGGCGATGGCGGCGCGCTGCCAAGCGCTGGGGGAGAAACGTAGCGCGGCGATGGCGGCGATGGCGGCGAAAGCGGCTGTGCGGACACCGACGCCCCACCAACTGCGCCACTGGACGGGGAGGAGAATGTCGAGGACGATCAAGCCCAAAGCGAGAACGATGAGGCGGCGGTCAGTTTGCCCGTTTCCGCGTTGGAGCCAAAGAATAACGGCGACGGTGCCTAGGGCCGCAAGCAACAGTATCCCCGCCGGGCGGGAGATGCCAATTGCGAAGAAAGCGAAAAAAGCTTTGACTTGGTTGAGGGGGGCGAAGTAGATGGTCTGCGCTGCGGTGCCGCCGCGAGTTCCGGCCATGGAGTAGAGAGTCAAAGCGATGGCGGGCAGAGCGGCGAGGCAGTCCAGGGCGAAGCTCTTAACAATACCCAGCCAGTTGGGACGGCTGGTCGAGTCTTTGGGAACCACGGCGAAGACGAAGAGAGTGAAGCCGCCAGCGACGATGCCGAAGACATGGGTGGCGTAAAAAAGCAGGAAGATGCCGCCAATTAAAAGGAAGCGGCGAAGGCCGGTGGGTTTGGCGGCGAGGGCGCCTAGAAGCAGTGGCGAAACGGCAATGGAACTAAAGTAGGCGTAGTTGCCGAGGAAGGGAAAGGCCGAGTGGGCCAGAGGAAGGACGAGCATGGCGGCCCACGGGGATTGGCCCATCGCGACGAAGGCCCAGCGCGCCGTTGCCCAGAGGACCGCGAACATAAGCAGGTAGTAAATCTTGACGGCGACGTATGGTTCAAAAAGCCCCGTCAAGCCGCTCAGCAGGGTGATGGGCAAGAAGGTGTAGCGCGGGGTGAGGTCGAGGGTGTAGTGTTCGGGGAAATGAAAGAAGGGATCGTTGAAACTGGCGATGACGCGGGCCTGGAAGACTTGTTGGTGGAGATCGTTTGCGACCGGGATGGGATTGACGAGAAAGGGCAGGAGGGCGAGAAAGAGAAGCAAGCCGAGAAGGGCTAGTTCGGCCAGGGTGGGCGTAGAGTGGCGGGTATCGGTGCCGGCAGACATAGATTCAAGTCTAATACGCGGCTAGAAGCGGAAGCGGAGGAGGGTCCAGACGGCGATCAGGCCGTCGGAGGCCTTGATTTTTTTGCCTTCTTCGGCGCTGCGGGGAATGTAGGCGATGGGAACCTCGGCGATCCGCAGTCCCTGGCGGATGAGCTTGGCGGTGATTTCGTGATCGGTCTCAAAGCCGGAGGTGAGCAAGGTCATCGACTTCATCACCTTTGCCGGATAGAGCTTATAGGCTGTTAGGGTGTCGGTGATCCAGCGGCCGTAGAGAAGGGCTGTCCACAGGGTGAGGAGCACGCCTGCCAGCCAGGGGCCGAACTTTTGCTCGGGGTGGCGGCCCGGGAACAGGGTGAAGCCTTGAAGGCGGGCCTGGCCGAGGGTGCGGCTGCCGTAGACGGAATCGGCCCGGGAGAGGGCGGAGAGAAGAGCGGGGTAGTCGGATGGATCGTATTCGAGGTCGGCGTCCTGGATGAGGATGAAATCGCCGGTGGCTTCAGCGATGCCGCGGCGGACGGCCTTGCCCTTGCCTTGATTGGGGACCTGAGTGAAGACTTTGACGCCCGGGTAGCCGGCGGCGATGGCGGCGGTACGGTCGCGCGAGCCATCGTCGACAACGATGAGCTCTTTGGCGAAGCCGGAGGCCTCGGTGGGGACGGCGAGAATCCGGTCGAGCAGCGTGGCGATGAACTGTTCTTCGTTGTAGGCGGGGATGACGATGGAAAGGGTTCGCATTTAATTGGAGAAGCGGGAGCGCAAAAGGCTCCAGATACATTGGAGACCGTCGAAAACAGTGATTTTTTTACCGGCAGAGCGAGTGCGGGGGGCGTAGTCCACGGGGATTTCGAGGACGTATTCAAGGCGTATGGCTAATTTGGCAATGATCTCGGTGTCGAGGTCGCGGCCATCGCATACCAGCTTGAGAGAGCGCAGTAGATCGGTATCGAAGGCCTTGACGCTGGACAAGGCGTCGGTGATGTAGCGGTTGTACAGCAGCAAGGTAAGGATGCTGAGAAGCATGCCGCCGTACTTGCTGGCGAGGTAGAGGGCGAGCTGATTCTTGTAGATGGATTGGAGCTCGCCGGAGAGGTTGGTGCACTTGACGGCGCGGCTGCCGAAGACGGCGCGAAAGCGAGACTGGGTGAGGGAGGAGACCATCGAGATGAGATCGTCGGTGCGGTATTCGTTGTCGCCGGGGAAGAAAGCGATGAGATTGCCGCGGGCGGCGTCAATGCCCATGCGCAAGGCGGCGCCGCGGCCTTTTTGAGAGTCGAGGCGGAGAACCTTGACGGAGCGGACGCTTTGGGCGATCTCGAAACTGCGGTCTGTGGAGGCGCCGTCGACGACGATGATCTCTTTGCTCAAGCCGAGGGATTGGAAGTCGAGAGCGACGATTTCGCGCAGAACGTGTTCAATCGTTCGCTCCTCGTTGAGCACGGGGATGATGATGGAGACCATGTGCTGGAGCCGGTCGAGGTTGATGTCGATGCGGCCCTGAACGATCTGGCGAACTTCGTCGAGAACGAAGCCGCCGGAATGGCGGCCTTCCTGGGCCTCCCAGTCGCGAAGGCGGACGGTGCGCAGGGGGAAGATGAACTTGGAGGCGTCAAAAGGAATGTACTTGGCGCGATTCTCGTCGCCGGCGGTGTCGGCCTGCACAAAGAAGTGGGAGACGACCTGTTCCCACTCGATGCCGGGCTGGGTTCCGTTGCGGCGATGGGCGTCGAGAAACTTGCGGGCCAGATCGTTGATGTCGTCGGCGGGGATGTCGAAATCGCGGTGGATGTTGGCGATGAAAATCTTGTCGGCGTCGCAGTTGGCGGCGACGGCCTCGCCGATGCCGCCGGTAAGGTAAGACGGGAGCAGGGAAGAGTGTTGGGTACCCGGGCCATAAATGACGACGTCGGCGTGGGCGAGAGCGTCAAGGGCGGCCTGGTTGGGTTGGGGCTGGGTGTGGTGGGCGGACAGGAAAGCGGGCCAACCCTCGGGCGGCGGGGCCGAGGCGGATTCCACCTGGGGCAAATAGATGGGGGCGTCGAGCAGATAGAGCCTGGCGATTTTGGCGTCGGTGCTTTGCGCGGCGACAATGTCGGCCTCGTTGCGCAGGATGGAGCCGTCGTCTTTTTCGGCGACGAGAAACAGATTCTCGCCCAGGGTGACGTTGAGAAGAATCTTGGGGTCGACATCGTGAAAGATGCTGAACGCGGCGACGGCCCGGTTGAAATCTTGCCCGCTTTCGAGGTAACAGCCGGCGAAGAAGAGATTGCCGAGCGCGCAGTCGGTGAAGTCGAAGTGGCGGTTTAGGGCGGCTTGCTGGTGAAAATAGGAAGTGAAGGTGGCCAGGAAAGAGACAAGCCGGCGGGATTGGATGAGATTGAGCTGGGCAAAGAGATTGCACAGCGGGGCGGGGAGGAGTTGATCTTCACCCGAAGTGATCTTGGCGATGAGGGCGAGGGCGTCGGCGGTCGAGATCCCGACGGGGAGACGGAAGTCGGAGAGAGTTTTAAGGGCGCGTTGGCCGCTTTCTGCGGACGGCATGAGGCGGGAGAGATTCTTGCGCACGTCCGACGGGCCGAGCATGGTGGGAATGAAGCGGCGCAAGCGACCCGTGGAGTGGCCGTCGTCATAGGCGTTGATGA
>JANXUM010000484.1 GCA_025356215.1 Bryobacter sp.
GCCCAGAATTCATTTTCGGCTTCGCGCTCTCGGGCGGCGCGGCCACGCCAGGAGCCGCGTTGGGTGATGTATCGCTTCGATACATTCTGTACGGAGATCACGCTCTCTAGTATCGATTAGGTTTGTAGCACGACGGTGAGAGCCTTGCCAGGCGAGCCGGCGGAGGATGGCGGCACGTTGACGATGTCGAAGGATAGCGTCGCGTTTGCCGGGATCGGGGAGTTATTGAAACGATTAACCGCGTCGGCCACTCGGCTACCCGCCGCGATGGTCAGCTCGCAGTAGTTGACGCCATTGACGTATACGATCAGTTGAATCGGCGCGCCCACGGGGGCCTCTTGGACGAACGCGTAGACATCGCCGACCACTGTCGTCCGATCCACGATAAAGGAGGAACCGGCGGAGGCTTCGATTGCGAGATAGCCTTGAACACTCATCGTGATCTGACCGCCAGATAAGGTTCGGGCGCCGTCTTCCGAGAGGCTCGTATAACTCTCTTCGGTCCGTTCGCTTGAGCCCACGCGGTTGTAAAGCGTAAAATCCGCAGCGGCGACGCGGACGTTCGGCATGCGAAAGTTATACCGAAAGCCAACTGCCGACGTTGAGTTAAAGTAGCCCGGGACGAAGGGGATTGTTGTGTCGCGCCGGGATAGCGGGAACACCAGCCCACCCGAGGAGTGCGCCGCCGCAACGGTTTGATAGCGTCCTCTCAGGACGGCGTAGGAGTGGCCGGCACCCTCCTCGGCTGTTGTCTCGATAATCTCTTTGCCGATCTGGATCAGGCTCCCCACCTCCAGCGGCGAAGTCAGTCCGTTAATTACCAACGTGGCCTCGACCGCGCCGATGGCGGAGCCGAGGCTCACCGTATTTGGCGCCGTCAACTCATCCCAGAAGAGCAGGCTCAGTTGACCGGCGTACACCGAGCTCAAATTATCGAGCGAATCGAAGCCGATGCCTCCAATCGAGATGGTGCCTTCCTCAATCAGGGCGAAGCCAAAGGCCGGTTTCGCCGGAAGGCCGGCGTCTGTGCCGTTGGTCAAACCCACTCCAATCTGCCATTTAAGCGAGGGCGATTCCAGCGCGTCCAACTCAGAGGCGTCTTTGCCGACCGACCGCAAGCTAATCTCAAATGTCGAGGCGGGAAGGAGAGGCAGCATCACGGTGACGATGTCGGTGTCCGACTCCGCCGACAAGACCCAAGCCGGTTCAACGATGGCGAACTTTGAGGTGGCGTCGGGTGTGATGTCCCAGGAGTCGTCAATGGTTAGTACCTCTGCGGTATTGGAGACGATGGCGCGCTCCTGCCCTCTTCCAGCGCCTGAGCGAATGACTACCTTCTTGCCAATCCAGCGATCGACAACCAGGTTCAGGCCGGTGCGCCCGATGTTGGTGGATGTCCATGAAGTCGCGCTTTGGTCAAGCAAAAATATTTGCCGAAACCAGGCGCGGAGCTTACTGTAATTCGGATCGGGAGGAAGCTCGTTGCCGGGAGCGGCGCCGATGTCGGTGGCGGTGTCGGAGGGAGTCAGCCCAGAGGCGATCCGTAGCAGGCTGTAAGGCGAGTTGCCACGGTAGAGGTTCATGCTTGCCGTCGCGGGCGAAACGCTAATTCCCTTGAGCCGAACTTTGTTGGTCGCGCTCAAGCCCGCGATCGTGACCGGAATCAGGCTGGAAAGTCCGCTCTCATTGCCCGCGGCGTCGACAGTCGCGATGCCGTAGAAGTAGGACCCTTGTGCCAGCGTGCCACCGGTAGACTCCAGGTCAAAGTCGAAGCTAACAAGCGGGATGCCGCCAGCAGCCCCGGTTTCCAGACCGGGCTTGCGGAAAGGAATCTTCACCGCCGCCTTTTGCACACCGTCTGAATCCGTGGCCAAGCTCTCCGACGCGTCGAAGACATAGACCCCATTGGAAAGCCGTGTCGGACTAACCGCGCGCGCCGCCCCGCTG
This sequence comes from Bryobacter sp., assembly GCA_025356215.1. Classification (GTDB taxonomy): domain Bacteria; phylum Acidobacteriota; class Terriglobia; order Bryobacterales; family Bryobacteraceae; genus Bryobacter. The sequence goes on from JANXUM010000484.1 coordinate 1,948, forward strand.
CGCCACGCGTAGAGCCGAGAACTGTCGTAGCGGACCTGGGCGCTGTCGGAGTACCAATGATCCTGATGCAACTGGCAGACAACTTTCATCACGTCAAGAAAAGGCGAAATCTGGAATTCCAGAACGCGGAACAATGTGCGGTCGAAGCCGTAACGCGGGTAGGAAATCGCGATTAAGTCTCCTGGACGAATGTGAAAGCCGCGCACCGAGGTGCGAAACTCCGCATACACGTTCCCGGCGATCGACTTGTTCAACCATGTCTGGCAAATGCGCTGTGCCTGTGGGAAGTTGGGCACGCCAGTCACCGGCAGGGACTGCGAAATCTCCTGGTGCCGCAAGCGGATGTCGTCGGTATCGGCGACCGAAATGCTGTCTTGCTGGAACTCATTAAGCGAGTCCTGAATCTCAAAGCTCACCCGATTGGGAGAATCCTGACTGAGCTTGGCGTAGACACGGAAATCCGGTTCCCGATTGGGTTTGAGCAAAATGCCGGTGGTGCCGGCAATCCCGTCGCCAAACTCATAAGTGGGCCAGCCACCGCTCAGGGTGGCAATGGAGTTGCTTCCAAGAGGCTTCAACGGCTGCTGGTGCGCAAGCGTCGATTCAGGCCTTACGGCAAGGCGACCGTCCGCCTTGAAATAAAGGTAAAGCAACGAACCCAAGCGGATCGCGCGCAAGAGTTCGCCAACGCTATACCGCCGCTTGATGACCAGGTTGGTCTCAAAGCGGCGTACTTGGCGCGATGTGCCGTTGGCGTCGTGGACGTCGATGAGTTCGTCGCAAAATGCGGCAGCGCTGGAGAAGCTGGCTAGATCAAGCTCGTCCAGTTTCCAACCCGTGCGGCGAAGGATGTCGCAGATGATCCACGCCGGATTGGCGCTGAAAGCATGGGACGTGAGCGTGCCGTCCTCGCTCAGAACGGGCAGCTTCAAGCCTTTGAGGAGAACTTCCACCTTGGGGCTGCTCTTGCCGTCGCTGATCCGATTCGGCACGACCACACTCATGTAGGCCATGCTTGCATAGGGGTCGCCAGCCGGTTGACCCGCTGCGTTGGTGAAATTAAGATTGAAGCCACCGGTGCGATTCCCGATACTGATCGGCGTGTACCAACCCGTTCCCGTCATATTCTGACCGGCGACGCCGGCTGGGATCTCGTAGCCATTGACGATGACCTTGACGACTCCCTCAATCTCTCCCAAACCCACCAACACTTCGCAACGCGTAAGATTGCCGTCGTTGCGCGAAAAAACGACGGGCGCTTGGAGCCAACCGGTGCCATAAACAGCGGGCACCACATCGTTGTATCGCGTGTCGAGGGACGCAAGATTGGAAAGCCGGCCAGAGGATTCCCCGTGTCCGCGCACGAGCACCGTGGGCGGCACAAACTCGATGCCGCTGAAGCGGCTGGTCAGGTTGTTCGAGGCGTCTTTTGAAAACATGCCACGGGCCTCGCAACTTTGACGGGAATAGTCGCAGCTCGTAAACGGCGCAGCGCCGTTCGATGTTCCGACGCCGCCCGAGACGCCGTTAGAGTAGCCGCAGCGGAACAGTGGCGAGTACCTGCCATCTTCCCCGGAGCTCAGGGCCGCCTGCCTCTCCTCAGCGTTCGCGGGGAATGTCCAGGAACATTGCTTCTGAATCCGCATGGGTGGAAAATTGCTCCGGATCGCACTCAGGCGGCTCATCACATTCACACGCGCGGAACGGCCGTCGAGATCGGAAACGGAATCGAAAATTCCAGTAAACAAAACGGTCGTGCTGTCCACGTTACGTCCATTGAGGACGGCGGCGCGAAAGATCACGCGCGCGCCACGCAACTTACCGGCTTGAAACAATTGAGCGACGGTGCCATCGGCATCAGCCAAGATTAGCGAGACCAGCCCGGCGTTCTCGCTGGTAATGTCGTTGGACAGCTTCCAGGCGTTCGCCTGATCGGGGTGGATTCGCGCTTCGTAGGAAATGCCGTCGGCCTGGCAGCGGGCGGTAGCCCAAAACCGGTGCGTGCTGTCCGTCAACGACACTTCGCAAAGCAGCGCCGTCACCGGCACCAGGGATTGTTCTTTTACGTCGTAGAGACTCATGATTGGCGGAGACTTTCTATGTACAAAGTTGTTGAGTGCGCACCTGGCGCGGGACTATGTAAATCAAATTGTTTTTGTGCCAGCCAAGCTGAAGCGAAGACGCCGCTCTGGGCTCCCGTCTCGACGTAGGCGTTTGGCTGAGATGCGATTTCCAATTGAGGGGCCGCTACGATAAGTTGAGTTTGGGCCGGCACAACGATACCCGCCGTACGGCTGGCGGAGGACGTTCCGCCGCGCATCACAATGTGATTTCGGCTCCAAGCACCGGCCCGGAATGCGAGCGTCCTGGCGGTCGCGCCGTCTGATAGCGACAGCGAAATTCCGGCACCGCCGTCCCAACGCGACATCACGCTAAAGCAGGTCTCAAACGGGCCGGCGATTCCGGAGCTTTGCGTCAATGTCAGCGGCTGAGAACTTGGGTTGGTCAGAATGAAGGCACCCGCCACTTCGGCGTCCGAAAATGGAGCGACCGTCAAAGCGCTTGGAGCGATCCAAACGGAGCTCTGCAGATTTGACGACTGGGCGAGGAGATTGCCCATCGGATCATAAAAGCTGAAGGAAGCGTTTGTGGATTGGGTTGCGGCAAAGAAGTCGGCAAATCTCCCCCACTCTTGCGGGTTGAGATTTTCATATCGCAGCGTCCAGTTGTACTGAAGCTTTGCCTCGCTTGCGGCATAGAGGATGCTGCCGTCGGCAAACCGGTTCGCTGGCGCAATGCGCCGCATTTGAAGGCGAACGGGCAGTTGCGCCAGCATGCCATTGTCCAAACTCGGAATCGCAATCGCGCTAGTCGGCATTTTCAATCTCCATTTCCACGTTGTAGCGGCCGTCCCGGTCGCACTCGATGCCTAAACCGGCCTCACGAATCCGGCAGTGTTGGAAATCCGTATCCGTCCAGGGGTCTTTGAAAGTAAAGAGTCCTTGGATTGGAAGGGATTCAAAGAAGGCGCGAAGGCGCATGGCTTCGTCACCGTTGAGGTTTTCGTAGCGAAGGCGCCAGACACGGCGGTCGGCGGCGGTCCAGCGATGGACCTGACGGCCCAAGCCGGCAAAGAGGTGGTCCCAACGCTGAAGCGGTTGGGATCGGACGGTTGTCGATTGCACAAGCTGCCCGGAACTGAGCGTTGGGAACTGCATGACTAGAGCTCGCTAAAGTTGTCGTTGATTTCGTGATTGGATAGCATGGCCTGCTTCAGGGCGGCGGCGATATCGTCGCTGCGATCGAGAATCGAGCGGGCGTCGAGCGCCTGGATGGACACATTGATCGAGGTCGGGGCGGCGGGACTCTGGCGGCTCAAGCCAAAGGCGTCATAAGACGACGCGGCGTTGCCGCCGTCGCTGGAGAGTCCCGCAGACACGTCCGTCCTCGTGTCGCCGGGGAACTGATACTTGGACAGCACCGGTGCGGGATCTTCGCCACCGCCGCCGCCAAACAGACTGAAAATCCCTTTCCAAAGCGGCCCGAGAAAGAGGCTGGTCAGGATGTTCGTCGCGCCGTTGTTGCCAGCCGGATTCACCGCGTTCAAGATCTCTTTACCGATCGAAGACGACTGCGACGTTTGGGCGCTGGAACTGGCTGCCTGCGCGACCGTCGCCGCGGCAGAAGAGGTCGTTTGCGAGAAGTCGGTCAGGCTGCCGATCATCGATGCGTTACCTGAATCAAGGCGCGAGATTAGGCCCGCCAGCACTTCACTCAAGCTGGAACTGTTTCCACTATTTCGTTCGTTCATTTTTTTGCTTCCTTTCGATCTCGTGTAGCGCGGCGATCGCATCGCAATCCGCCGCCGGCATTGCCATCAATGTGCTGAAGTCCGCCGCCCGGCACCAACGCGCGAGGGCGATCCAATAGTTGGACATACCGTCAACTGAACTCTCAGGGCAATTGAAGAAGACGGCGCTGCTGCCCGCCCAAACTGGGGCGGGCGACGGGGGCAACTCCAAAAAGCCACAATGCCTTATCGTTTCCAGACCCCGTTGCCGGCAGTTACCGCACTCCCACCGGGGTCCACCGGATAGATATTGGAAGGCGGCAGTTAGTTTTTTCTTCGAGCCTCGGTCAGCGTAATCTCGTCGCCGACTCTAGCCAGAACTTCGACGCAAAGCTCTGTCGGAGCTTCGGTCAAGAGCCAGTCGATGTCTGCGGGGCCCACTGGATTCTGCAGGCTTGATTCGCCGAGGGCTGCCAGGCAGGTCTCAAGCAATCGGCGGCTCAAATCGATCTCCAACTCGGCGGCGGCCTCCGTTTGGCCGGCACCCGCCCTGAGAAACTTCAGCCGTTGCATGGTGTCATAGTTCTCCGAGAGAAAGCGCAGACGGGTGGCAAACGAAATACGCCGGATTCTAAAATGCAATCCTGGCATCGCGGCACTCGGGTACTCCCTCTCGTAACTCAGTTTCACGATCTACCTCATCGCGATGAAGATCTCGTCGTTTTGGAGACCCATCGCGATTGCGGAGCGGAACTGCCAGAGCAGGCGCGACTGCGCGTCGCTGAACGCGGGCACGGGGAAAAGCACGGCTGGCATGTAGACAGCAAACATTGAGCCGGGCTGGTTGCCAATTTGCAGCATGACCGAGACAGGTTCATTGTTCACCGCCTTGGTGTACAGGGCCTGACTCAGCTCGTCGTTCCGTTCGAAGACAGTCAGATCAACTGTGACCTTGCGCCGTCCGAGAACAAAACCTTTGGTGGAGAAGCATCCGAACTCATCCGTGCGCGGCTCAATATGATTTGCAATGTGGACTGTCGCCTGGGTCATCGTGCAGAGTCGCGCGGACGAGACTCCGAGCAAAGCTTGTCCGAGGTGCCCGGAGATCGGCGTGGCCCCGAGACCGGCCACCGTAGGCGGAGTCGGGAATTCAAATCCCACACCGCCCACTCCGCTCACGCTGTCGTACAGGTTGCGGGCGAAACCCTTTGCGCTCATTTCGAGGAAGTCATTGTTGATCGAGATCTTGATTTCATTGGCAATGGAACCGGTGAGATAGCGCTGTACCGCCTGATTCGGAGCCCACGTATCGAGAATCGACATCGTGTTCGCCGTATCGCCCGGCGCAAAGCTTGCGCATCCGTCCAAGGGCGTGCCGGCTGTTAACTGAATCGAAAAAGGAGCGTTGAGCGTAATGTCACGAGGGCCGGAAATCGAATCGATGAAGCGGATTTCCGATCCGAACGCCAAGCCCATCCCGACCGTGAGGTTGGCGTCGGCTTGCAGTGTGACCGAAGCGCCGGAACTCGACTGCACGGCGTAACTTCCGCCCAGTGTCCCGCTCGCGCACAATCCGCTCTCAAGAATCGGAGCGATGGCTGGCTTGATCGTTCCACCCGACCAACCGGTGCCGTATCCATCCAACTGAAATTCGATCAGTTCACGTTGCTGTCCGGTGGCCGGAGCTTCTGATCGGAAGCCGGTCTTGTCGCGCCGATAAACACGTTTGCGGTTACTGTTGACGGTGAAGGAAGTCACCGGAGCAAGCGCGGCCGCCTGCATGTTGTTGGCCTCGGGATGATCGGCCTCGGATTGGATGAAGATGCGATTCGATAGAGTCGCGATGTATTCGTTTGCCATGGTTAGTCCTGCCAAAGATGGATTTCAAAAGTGACGGTTGCGTCCTGCAAGTAGTTCAGGCCGCCCTTGGATACTGGTGAGATTGCGACGTTGAAGCCACCGGCGTAGAACACGCCTTTGCTCCAGAGCCCTTGGTTGCGATTGAGCACATCGCAGATCGCGTCGACGTAGTCGCCGATCTGTGATTGCAGGAGATCGGCCCGCTCGAGGGTTCCGATCAGTTCGATTTGCAGCGTGGCCAGCGCCGCGAATTCGGATAGTTTTTCCTTCTGTCCCCGTTGAAGCTTGACGAGAGCCACCGAGATTTTAGGATTGCGATTCGCTGGAATGCGCTCGGAGGCCTTGCCGTTCCAATAGTCGGTGTCGATTTGAAAGGACGCCTCCGCGGCCAGACTGCCCCGCACATCTTGGATCGCTTCGACACTGACCTTTAGGCCGGCCTCTCCGCTCAGCATGCTCTGCGCGGCTTCAACCGCCTTGCTGGATAGGTTCATGGCGTCTATCTCCAAAGATCCGTTGAGTAGCGAATAAAGCGGTCGGGGGCCTGTGCGGCGGGGTTAAGAATTGCACCCGCCGAATCCGGAATTGACGGCGTGACCGAAAGGATGCCTCCGGCTGCGACCGGCGTCGAAGTTGACAATCGCAATGCGTCCGGGCTGTCTCCAGCGAAAAGCAACCATCCAGCCACACGAGGCGGAAGGGCTGGCAGGGAGACCGTCAACTGCTGGCCCGCGCTCATGTCGAGCAGAAACTCGTTGCTTGGCGCGCCCACCACGCCATCGATGTCTACGAAGCGGATGCGGGCCCGCAAGATCCGGCTCACGTTCGATGCTGGAACCGATCTGACAGCCGGGACCGGAGGCTGTGGTACGGGAAAATTCACAATGCCGAGTCCGGTGTCGAAAAGCTGATCCTTGGCCGCGTCCGTTTTCATTTCGTAGTAGCGGGATTGGTCGCGGTGCAGCGTACTGTTCTGAAGCGACGCCAGGTCCGCGTAAAAAAGGCTTAGCGTTAGCATGCTGTGCCAGCGTTGCAACGCTTCGGTAACCGTTACTTTTGCGGGCAACTGGCGTGCGGCGCTTTCGCTGAGGCCGCTGTGGCGGAGGACGAAGCTGGTGATCTGCGTTTCAATTTCGTTTTGTGCCAATCGGGACTTTGCCTCGATCGATGTGCTTTCCTGGGCCGACAGGATGGAGAGTTTGGAGTCGTAGGCCATCCAGTCCGTCAAGCAACTGATGGGTTGATCTCTGAGTAGTGCCATGGTGGTTTTTCCTTTCTGAGGAGCTGTCCCGAAACAAATTGGGCCGGCTCTGTTGGAACAGAGCCGGCCCAATCGATCGAGACCTGCAGCGCTAGCTGCGGACCTGGACGGCGTGGTTGTTGCGAAGAATGCCCGTACCGTACAGAATGTCGACAGTGAATTGCTGTGACAAGGTGTCCGGCTGGTAGCTCATCACGACGCGCACGCCGAAGTTGCCCAGTTCGGCATACTCGGCAATCGCGCCGGTACCGGGAAGCGGCTGCGGCAGGCGACGGATGGCCAAGCCTAGCGCGCTCTTGGCGAAGGCCAAGTTGTAGGTGGTCGTCGGAGTACCGCCTTTCTTGATGAACTGCGACCGGAAGACGTAGAAGTCCTTCAGACGACCGATATGTCCATCGATCAACGCCTGTAGACCGGCGTCGCCGGCCTTGGCGTATTCACTGAAGCGCGGATTGAGGCGAAGCGCGGAATAACCGGCGGAATCAACCACCAGGTATTTCTGCATGCTGGCCGGAACCTTGGCGTTGAACAGCGCGGTTTCAGCGTCGTCCACCGTCTGCTCGGTCAGAGCCGTACCGGTAGCGCCAAGCGCGGCGTTGGCGGTGAAGCCCGTCGCCAGAGCAAGCAAGTCGCTTTCGACACGCTCGGCAAGTGCAATGATCGCCGGCTCCATGTAGAGCTTAAGCAAATCAGGAACGGCCACGCACTTGGTGACGTCCGGAATCTGGAAGGTCGCCTCGGCATGCGTGTTCAGCACGATTTGCCCGTTGCCCAGGCTGGGATTCTGGGGCGTGACAACGCCGCCCTCGGCGATGTTGTTGGCCACCAGCGACGGAGGCACTGGAACGTTTACTGTGTCGCCGGCCTTGGCCAGCGTGGGCTCGAAGTCCCGGTTCACAAGATTTCCCATAACGAGGTTGCCCATAAGAGCGGGCAGGGCGTCGGCAGCAACAAGCTTGACGATCGCGTTTGCAAGATTTGCAGAAGTAATTGAAGGCATCGAATTTTTCCTTGGTGTGATTTGAACTAATCGATCAGCAGGCCAGCCACGCGAGCAATCTCTTTGCGGGCACGGGCCAAGTCTTCTTTACTCATGCCGGGCCGGATCGAATCGATGTCGATCCCGGGTGAGCTTTGGGAACCGCGGCCCGTCGTTGACGTGCCGCTGCCACCCAAATTCCTTGCGGGAAGAAGTTCCGGATTCTCATCCACGAACTTACGGAGAAACTCCTGCACCGGCATCGGTCCGTCGACGCCCCGCGCATGCAAAGTTCCATCCGTCTCCCGCTGAATTTCGTCTCTCACGGCCTTGAAAGCCAGGTCGATCTTTGCAACGCCCAGGCGTTGCAATTCGCCTTTGATGAAGGTCTCGCGCTCCATCGTCTCGGCTTTCGCTTTACCGCGGCGGTTTTCCTCCACCAGCTCATTCACGCGCTTCTCCATGATTTCGCGCTTGCGGCGCTCATCTTCGAGTTCCGCTTTATAAGCCGGTTCGGTCCGCTTCGACTGGACGTTGTGATATTCCTCGAACACCTCGTGAACCATCCTTTTCAGGTCGCCCACCGTGGTGCCTTGGGAATTTGATTCCTCATTGGGATTCATTTCGTCCTCCTAGATTGATTTGTCGATCTGCTCTTCGATTTCGACGGCGATACGCTCCTTTGTGGTCTCATTGATGTCCGCCAGGAATTTGAAGGCAAGCTTCTTGAACGCCTGTTTGCGGAACGTCTTGGATTGGAGACCCATACTGAGGAGCTTCTGCGCCTCGTCGAGTTCATCGGTGAACTCGCCGACCTCGAATTCGTCGAGCCCGGACACCGAAATTCGGATGTCGTCTTTTCTCACCCGGATGAGAGTCTGTAGGAGCCGCTTGAGCGTATCCTTGACCGCGTCGCCGTAGGCGCGCAGGACATCATGGGTGATCTGGAAGTCGGCGCGCTTACTATTACCGCTCACCTGCGCCGATCCCGACATCCAACTCCGAGATTGCCCGATCACGTAACATGTGCGGTAAATCTCTTCCTGAAGGCGGTTCAGGTTTTCCATCGCGATCCGGTAGACTTTGCCCTCAGGCTCGGTCCAGCCGAATTTGTCTTCGGGATCGAGATGGAGATAATACGATTCGCCTAGCGTCTCGCGCCAGTTGCGTTTGCTGTAGATCACAGGGGTGGCGTGTAGCGCCATGCCCAGCGACCAGGACAGTGAGTTCGACTTGTTGTAGTGCTCCAACTGGAGATGCGCCGCCTTGTTCATCAGCCACATCCCGTCACTCAGAACGATGTCGAATACCGGCGGCCGGCCCTCCTCGGCGCAACAATGCGCGCCGCGCTCGATAATCCGGATGGCCTTGTCGTCAGCCTGCTCAACAATCAGGTATTCCGACTCTGTGTAAATCAGATAACGCCCGGATTCGTCGTCGATCCACTCCACGCCGCCGGGCTTGTCGGCCCTAAGGCGAATGACGATCAGCCTCAGCTTGCCTTCCTGGCTATAGCTCCAATTCACGACGTCGTTCGGATGGATCGCCGTCAGGAAGCCGCGGTCGGCGCCGAAGGCTTCTTCCTCAAGACGATTACTAAAGCTGGTCTGCCGTTTGGGAAACTCGAGTGCCGTGAAGGACTTGCCAAAGATCAACGCGTCAATGAAGCGCCTCCGCATAAAATCGGTTATATTTGCTCCGCCGTTATCGCAATCATTGAAAAATTCAAAGTAAAATTTACTCGATCTACGCGCAGTATCCTCAATCGTTAAGATCGGCTCACGACGAAATAACGTCGACGCGTACCAATCAATAATCGAACCGAGATAATTCTCATAGAACGCGCGGCTGACGCGTTCATGGTAAATCTCCGCCGGCTCGCGATGTCTGCGGTAAAGGTAGACGCTGGCCTTGGCTTTCATCGTCGCCCCACCGGAGTAGAGATCCTGATAGAGCTGCAGCGACTCTTTCCACCCTTTAAATTCTGGATGCATCTGTATCGCATCCGCGATTTCACTAATGTTCACGTTGTTCTCGAATACGAAACAGACATTTCGTAACTTTCAATTCCTGGCGTTGCCTCGGGCTCGTGGCCCAAATAAATCCTACAAGCAAATTTTTTAAGAAAATACAAAATCGCGATATTATTATTGAAAACAAAGGAAATAAAAATCGGGAATATACGTGAACAGCTTTTTGGCCCCGTCTTTCCGAGATCTCAGCGACAATGGGAGTCAAGTATGCATTTCGATTCCATAGAGTCCGCGATCGACGATTTTCGCGCTGGGAAGATGGTTGTAATCGTCGACGATGAAGATCGCGAAAACGAAGGCGACCTTACCGTCGCCGCCGATGCTGTCACTCCGGAGTTGATCAACTTCATGGCCGTTCACGGGCGGGGCTTAATCTGTCTGGCCTTGGCACCCGAGACATGCGACCGCCTCGACTTGCCACTCATGTCCCGCGTCAACACGTCGAATTTCGGAACCGCGTTTACCGAATCGATCGACGCCAAGGCGGGCGTGACAACCGGAATTAGCGCGGCTGACCGCTCGCTTACGATTCAATTGGCCGTGCGCCCGGATTGTGTTCCAGAGGACCTGGCCCGTCCGGGCCACGTGTTTCCGCTCAGGGCGCAAGCGGGCGGGGTTTTGGTGCGGGCGGGCCAAACCGAGGCCGCCGTCGATCTGGCCCGCTTGGCTGGACGCAAACCGGCGGGTGTCATCTGCGAAATCATGAACGAGGACGGCACAATGGCGCGCGTTCCCGCGCTGCGCTCGTATTGCGTGCAACACGGTCTCAAGTTGATTTCGGTAGCCGATCTAATCCGCTACCGACTCAAAAACGAAAGCTACGTCCGCCGGTACAGCGAGGCAACGATTGAAACAGCCCACGGAGCGATGAAGTTATGCATGTATGAGAATTCGTTGGATGGGGAGATGCACACCGCCTTAGTGTGCGGCGATCTGCATGGTGAGGCGCCGGTCTTGGTGCGGATGCACTCGCATTGTCCATTTGGCGATCTGTTCTCCAGCCGTTCCTGCGACTGCCGGGCACTGTTAGACGAGTCGCTGCGCCTGATCGCTGCCGAAGGGCGCGGAGTCCTCGTGTATCTACACCACGGCAATGAAGACCGGCTGCGGGCCCAGGAGGAAGGTACGGGCAAGACAGCGATTCACACGCGCAAACTGCCCCCTCATGAGGGTGAACGCAAAATGCAACATCAGGTGGGGATTGGTGCCCAAATTCTACGCGATCTCAACTTGAAGAGAATCGTGCTCTTAACGAATTCGCCCCTCCGGGCTGTGGGTTTGGAGGGATTCGGTATCGAGATTACCGGACGGCGGGAGCTTCCGATCTCCGGATCCATCCAAGGCTAAGGCCTTGGAAATGGCGGAGAAGGTGGGATTCGAACCCACGGTACGATTTCTCGTACACACGCTTTCCAAGCGTGCGCCTTAAACCGCTCGGCCACCTCTCCGAAAGCTCCTCTGATAGTCTAGCAAAGTCGCGTCCGTTATCGGCGGTTGTCGGCCCTACTTCGATTTGTCAATAATGATCTAATCTCGACCGGACCGGACAACTCAGCCTCCTTGCAAACTTTGGGTTTGGCGAGCAACTCTAGATCCTGTGTGAGATTGCGGGCGAGCAATTCCGGCACTGTCCGGGGCGCAACAGTCGCCACGCATAGCCCCTCCGCAGGCGTACAGGGCCTAGACGCTGCTCTCGCGAGACGAACCGGATCCGATGCTCCACCCTCGTCGCAAGCGGGTGCTGGCGGGCCCTCCAAGCCCAGAGGCAGCACGCGCACCTCCATCGGATGACGCAGCCACAATCCGCCAGCCGTCCACACAGCCGGTTCCAACTTTACGCGTCCGGTCGCCATCCCGGGGTCCACCGATGCGTCCAGAACAAAAAGAGCGCACCGCTGCCCTTCCGCAACGCGCGCGCGGAGAGACAGCGTAGTTTCGATCAATTCAAGTTCCGGGTGGACGCCTGGAAAAATGCGGTAGAGACGAAGGTGGAACGCATTTGGCGGATTCTGCCCGATTTCGATCGTAAAGGGCTCGCCCGGCTTGTGCGGTATCGCGATGAGGAAGCTAAACATCCCGTTCCTCGGAACTCCGGGGGAAAGAGGCTCAAAGCTCCGCATTGCCGCAATCGAGTCACAGCCCAAAGCCCGCCAATCGCGCTCAGTAAACAATGCAAGGTCGGGAAAAACGAAAAGCTCCTGGGCGGAGCTTTTCGTCAAACCAGCGAGCATCACCGCGATGAGGGTGCGACTCATAGTTGCGGCTTCTACGCCAAATCGTACTTCTCTTGATGGATGAGCCCATCGGAGACCACCATCACTGGGCGGCCGAGAATTTCTTCCAACTCCTCCAGGTACTGGTTTTCGGCGGACTTAAACACCTTGGCCACTTCCGGATTTACCCGCAACATGACGTCTTTGGCATCCTCGAGTGCCTTGGCCAGTTTCTTGGCCTCGTTGAGAATTTCGCCCACCACCGTCTGCACGCTCTTAACATACGCCGAGCCCTCGCAATATGGGCAGGGCGCGCACAGCGTTCGCTCAAGCGACTGTTTCACGCGCTTGCGGGTGATCGCCACCAAGCCGAAGTCGTTGAACTGAAGAATCTTGTAGGGCGCGCGATCGGCGCGCATGGCTTCCTCAAGCGCCTGCATAACGCGCATACGATTTTTGCGCTCGTCCATGTCGATGAAATCGATCACGATAATGCCGCCCAAATCCCGCAGGCGCACTTGCCGCACGATCTCGCGAATCGCTTCGATGTTCGTCTTCACGATCGTGTCTTCCAGCCGGTTGGACTTGCCGACAAACTTGCCCGTGTTGATGTCGATCGCAACCAGCGCCTCAGTCTGGTTGATGACGATGTAGCCGCCGGACTTGAGCCAGACTTTAGGCCGCAGAGCCTTCTCCAACTCCTGCGTGATCCCGAAATTATCGAAGATCGACGCTTGCCGGGTATACATTTTGACGCGCGATACCATCGCTGGCTGGAACCGCTCAAGGAAGCGCAGAATGCTTTCGTAAACGGTTTCATTGTCGACCCAGATCGATTTGAAATCGGGGCCAAGTTGATCGCGCATCACACGCTCGACAATTTCCAGGTCGTGATAAATCAGCGCGGGCGCGGGCTTGCTCTCCGCCTTATGCTTGATGTCCGTCCAAAGCGTATGCAGGAAGTTGATGTCGGCGTGGATTTCCTCCTCCGTGCGCCCCTCACCAGCCGTGCGGATGATAAAGCCGCCGGGCATGCCCTCTTTACGCGATTGCAGAATTCTCTTCAATCGCATCCGCTCTTCGTCAGAAGCAATCTTACGGGAAACGCCGGTGTGGTCCACCGTCGGCATGTAGACGCAGTAGCGGCCGGGCAGCGCAATGTGAGAAGTGATGCGGGCACCCTTTTGGCCCAACGGCTCCTTGGCGATTTGAACCAGGATCTCCTGGCCCTCTTTGAGCAGCTCGGTGATCGACGGCTGAGGCCGGCGCTCACGATCCGGACGGTCGTTCCGCTCGGCGCGTTGCTCTGGACGATCCGTGCGTTCCGATCTCTCTCCGCGTTCTGGACGGTCTCCGCGTCCGCCGCGCCCACGGCCCTCGCGGCGGCTGTCGTCTCTACGGCCGTCCTCGCGGCGCGGCTCGTCGCTTCGCGGCTCTGCGGCGACGGCCTCGGCCCCAGGGATATCTTCAGCCTGCGTCTGCGGCACGGCCAATTCGCCCTCAACGGTGTCGCCCGCCGGCTCGCTGCCTGCAGCGGCGGCCATGCGATCACGACCGCGCCCTCGGCGCCGCCGACGACCGCCGCGCTCACCGCCTTCACCGCCTTCAGCCCCATCGCCCCCGTCTTCCGAGGGCCGCTGCTGCAAAAAGCTTTGATCGGTCTGACGCAACTGCGCGGAAAAACCCATCGGCGGCAGAGATTCGCTTTCCGGCTCCGCCCCGTCGCCATCTGCGGAGTCAACGGCCATTGGCTCTTCAGCCTTCTCATCAGCCAACGCGTCAGGCTGACTGTCGTTGGCGACATCGCCTTCCTTCTCTTCGTAGGCCAGGCGCTCGGCCTCTTCGAAGTCACGCTGCTCTTCGTCTTCCTTGGCGATCTCCGCCAGATGTTCCTTTACCTCTTCAAGAACAGCCTCTTCTCGCTGCGCGGCGAGAGTCGCTGGCGTCGCCGACTTCACCGTCGAAACGGTCGCGGGGACGTGTTCCAAAACAACTTCTTCCGCCGCTTCGGCAGCCAGCTCATCCAGCTCGTCGAAGTCTCCGTCGGCATCCTCTTCCGTGACTGCGGCCACCATTTCGGGTGCGCGGCCCCTGTACTTCGAGAGCGTTTCGCCGGGCAGTAACATCGGAACTACAAAGTCTTCTTCATCCGCTTCGTTAAGCACTTGCTCGGCGGGGCGTTCGTAACGGTCGGACCTTTCGTGCCTTGCGGGACCTTCGTCACGCGTAGGACGCTCGTGGCTGGCAGGACGCTCGTGGCTGGCAGGACGCTCGGTATGAGCAGGCGCGACCTCCGCTTGAACTTCAGTCGGCACCACTTCGTCTTCGCCGGATCCAATCGGCCCTGCGTACTTGGAATCGGGAAAGTTGCCTCCTCGATTGCCGCGCCCACGGCGGCGGCGGTTGCCACGGCGAGCGTCTTCTCCCCCCGCGCTCTCGCCGACGCTTCCATTTACAATTCCATCCGTTGCAGGCACATGCGCCATCGCGCTACCGCTCTCGATCGGCACTTCCACCGCCGTTGTCTGAATCGGCAACCGGGCGTCCCGGCGATCCCTGTCCCGCCCGCGTCCGCGGCCCCCGTCGCGATCTCGGTTGCCGTCTCGCCCCCCAGCATCGCGGGGCGCGCCATCTCTCGGCGCGCCATCTCTCGGCGCGGAGTCCCTGGGCACGGCTTCCCTGGGTGCCGCATCGCGTCCCCGTCCACCGCGATCCGAACGTTCGCGCGAATCCGGCATCTTCTCAAATTCTTCGTTCTCTTCAAAGAAGTCCGACACATACAAA
>JANXUM010000158.1 GCA_025356215.1 Bryobacter sp.
GACGCGGCAGGACTGGCGGGGGCCGAAGGCGGCGTGGACGCCAGCGGCGGTTGGCCATTGGGAAGTAACAAAAGAAAGGTCGTTCCTGATGTTGATCGATAAATTTCATTGCCTCACGAAAGAAGATATCCGTGCAATATCCTTTCTGCGCCTGCCACCGACCGTTCCGGCTCAGCAGGGGGTCAAAGTAAGAAGGCTTTACGCCGCTAAACTCCTCCGGCACATCGCCCGGCTGCAACAGCCCTCCGCCATTCAACACCAGACTCTGGTCAAAGCCCTGATCCATCGCCCGCAATGGATAGTTATCCCCCAAATGCCACTTGCCGAAAATACCGGTCAGGTACCCAGCCGGCTTCAACATCTCGGCGATCGTAACCTCATCGCCGTGCATCATGCTGCGCCCAAGAAAAGTATCGACAACCCCGGTCCGATAGTTATAGCGTCCAGTCAACAGACTCGACCGCGTCGGGCTACAAACCGGCGAAGAGTGGAAGTGGGTAAAGCGCGCACCGTCCCGCGCCAGCGAGTCGATATGCGGCGTCTTCAGATGTGGGTTGCCATTCATCCCCAGATCCCCAAAGCCCTGATCGTCCGTCAAGATAAAGATGATGTTCGGCTTGCGCTCCGCCGCCAGCATCGGCGCGCCCAACAACGGCAACATTCTTCTTCGTGTCAGCATGGCCCGATTCTATCCGACAATAGTGGTGTGAAAGACGAAGCGCTCCTTGCGCACTTCAACCGCTTCCCCAATGGCCGCACCACTCTCAAGCAGCTCACCCGAGAGCTCGGCTCCAAAGGGGTGCGCCGCGAAGAAGTG
The DNA here is from genome assembly GCA_025356215.1 of Bryobacter sp. Classification (GTDB taxonomy): domain Bacteria; phylum Acidobacteriota; class Terriglobia; order Bryobacterales; family Bryobacteraceae; genus Bryobacter. Next base: position 818 of record JANXUM010000158.1, read on the forward strand.
GAGCGTGGCGTCGAACGCCTCTCCCGCAAGGGCCTCCTCATCGCCCTGCGCTCCAACACCTACCAGCTCGCCACTAAAGCCAACGAATTTGCTGCCGGCACCCTGCGCATGCACCGCGACGGTTTTGGCTTCGTCATCCTCGATGTCAAACGCCCCGGCATGGAGGGCGATGTATTTATCAATCAGGACAGCGCGCAAAAGGCCATGCACGGCGACCGCGTCCTCGTCCGCCTCGGCCGCATCGGCGCGGACGGTCGCGTCAATGGCGACATCGACCGCATCCTCCAACGCGCCAACCAAACCATGGTCGGCGAGTTCCGCCTCACCAAACGCGGCAACTTCGTCGTCCCCTACGACGAAAAGATCCGCCAGTGGATCGAGATCCCCGAGGGCATGGAAATCCCCCCGCCCCACGTCAATCCCGACCGCGTCGGACAACGCGAAATCAAGGCCGACACCGCCGCTGATATCAACGGCATGATGGTTACCGTCGAGGTGCTCGAATTTCCCGACGAAGATGTCAACGGCGTCGGCCGCGTCATCGAACTTCTTGGCTTCGAGGATGACTTCGGCGTCGACGTCGAAATCATGATCCGCAAGCACCACCTTCCGCATGAGTTCCCGCACGACGTGCTTGAAGAAGCCCGTAACATGCGCCGCGAGATCGGTCCTCCCGAATGGGCGGGCCGCACCGACTTCCGCGATTACGACATCGTCACCATCGACGGCGAAACCGCCCGCGATTTCGACGACGCCATCTGGGTCGAAAAGCTTCCCAACGGCTCTTACAACTTACAGGTCCACATCGCCGACGTCTCCTGGTACGTCCGCCCCGGCTCGCCCATCGACCTCGAAGCGGCGCACCGCGGCACCAGCGTCTACTTCCCTGACCGCGCCGTCCCCATGCTGCCCGTCGAACTCTCCACCGACATCTGCAGCCTGCGCCCCAATGAAGAGCGCCTCGTCCTCAGCGCCCTGCTCCAGATCGACCGCCACGGCCTCATCGTCTCTCAGGAATTCTGCCGCGGCGTCATCCGCAGCCGCGAGCGCATGACTTACACCGACGTCTATAAGTTACTCGAAGGCACGCTCACCGAGCAGACCGAACTCCGCGCCCGCTACGCCCCGCTGGTCGAGCGTTTCGAGCTGATGAAAGAACTCGCCCTGATACTCAACCGCATGCGTCACAAGCGCGGCTCGATCGACTTCGACCTCCCCGAGGCCGTCATCGAATTCGACAAATCCGGCGATATGGTCGGCGTCTCGCGCGGCCCCCGCAACATCGCCCACCGCCTCATCGAAGAGCTGATGCTCGCCGCCAACGAGGCCGTGGCCAGTCACCTTCAGGCCGCTGGAATCCACACTCTCTACCGCATCCACGAACAACCTGACGCCAAGCGCGTCGCCGACTTTGAGGAATCCGCCAGTAAGTTCGGCGTCTCCCTCGGCCTCTCCGGCGCCGCCGTCAAGGTTCACCGCAATATCCAACGCACCCGCGACGGACGCAAGATCCGCAAGGATATCGCGGTCGCCAACCCCCGCGCTTCCGTGTCGTCCAAGAACTACCAGCGTCTGGTCGCCAAGATCGAAGGCAAGCCCGAGGAGCGCATCGTCAGTTACCTCATGCTCCGCTCACTCAAGCAAGCTAAATATTCGAGTCAAAACGAAGGCCACTTCGCCCTCGCCGCCCCGGCTTACACTCACTTCACCTCGCCCATCCGCCGCTATCCCGATCTGATCGTCCACCGCGTTCTCGCCGGCGACCGCATCGACGAGGACACACTCAAACAACTGGGCGACGACACCAGTTTCACTGAACGGCGCGCCGCCGAGGCTGAGCGCGAACTTGTCGAATGGAAGAAGACCCGCTTCATGAGCGACCGTGTCGGCGACGAGTTCAACGCCATGATCATCTCCACCACCAAGTACGGCTTCTTCGTTGAGCTCGAAGACCTGTTCATTGAAGGCTTGGTCCCGCTCGAAACTCTCCCTAAGGGTAAGTTCTTCTACAACGAAGCCACCCGCAAGATTGTCTCCGACCGCGGCAAATTGGCTTACTCCATTGGCGACAAACTCCGCGTCTCGCTTGTCAAAGTCGACCTATCTGAAAAACGCCTTACTTTTATGTTGATCCCCTCATGAACTTACTCGCGCACGAAAAAAGCCCTTACTTACTCCAGCACGCCACCAATCCCGTCAATTGGCGCCCCTGGGGCGAAGAAGCCTTCGCCGCCGCCCGCGCCGAAGACAAGCCCATCTTCCTCAGCATCGGTTACTCCACCTGCCATTGGTGCCACGTCATGGAGCGCGAGAGCTTCGAGAGCGAGTCCATCGCCGAACTCCTGAACCGCGACTTCATCTCAATCAAGCTTGATCGCGAAGAACGCCCCGACATCGACCGCATTTACATGCTCTTCGTCCAAGCCACCACCGGCTCCGGCGGTTGGCCAATGAGCGTCTGGCTCACCCCCGACCTCAAGCCCTTCTACGGCGGCACTTATTTCCCGCCTGAAAATCGCTACGGTCGACCCGGCTTCCGCACCGTTCTTGAGCAGTTGGCCAAGACCTGGGCCACCAGCCGGGATCGCATCCTCACCTCCACCGGTCCGATCCTCGATCAACTGCGCCAGCACATCGACTTCGCCCCCGGCCCCGAAAGCGTCGACGTCCAAAAGTCCGCCGACGGCCTTTACTCCAGCCTTCGCCGCAGCTTTGACAAAAATCTCGGTGGCTTCGGAGCCGCGCCCAAGTTCCCCCGCCCAACGACCCTCAACTTGCTCCTCCGTCATCACTACTTGAGCGGCGCAGAGGATTCCCTCGAGATGACCGTCAAGACACTCACCGAGATGGCGATGGGCGGCATGAACGACCAACTTGGCGGCGGCTTCCACCGCTACTCAGTCGACGCTCAATGGTTCGTCCCCCACTTCGAGAAGATGCTCTACGATCAGGCCCAACTCGTCACCGCCTACGTCGAGGCCTATCAGGTCACCGGCAACCCCGCCCTCGCCCAGACCGCCCGCGAGACCCTCGACTATGTCCTGCGCGACTTGCGTCACCCCGAGGGCGGCTTCTACTCGGCTGAAGACGCCGATAGCGTCATCGACCCCGCGCACCCGCACGACAAGGGCGAAGGTGCCTTCTACATTTGGGCCTGGGACGAACTGGAATCCATCGTCGGCGCCGACAAGATGCCCTGGTTCGCCAAGCGCTTTGGCGTCGAGCGCAACGGCAACGTCCACGAAGACCCCCACGCCGAGTTTACCGGCAAGAACATCCTTTACTTGTCCAACGCCGATACCGATCCCCTGCCCGATGAGCTCCGCGCCAAGTTGCTCGCCGCCCGCGCCCTGCGCGTCCGCCCGCACCTCGACGACAAGGTGCTCACCTCTTGGAACGGCCTCATGATCTCGGCCTTCGCCCTCGCCGCCCGCGCTCTCAACGAACCGCGCTATCTCCAAGCCGCCGAAGCCGCAGCCGCATTCATCGAAACCAAGCTCATCGCCCCCAACGGCATCCTGCTCCGCCGCTATCGTGACGGCGACGCCGCCATTCCTGGCTTCCTCGACGACTACGCCAGCTTCGCCTACGCCCTCATCGATCTCTACGAAGCCACCGCAAACGACGCCTACCTCGCGCTTGCCAAGAAGCTCGCCGCCGACATGCGCGACCTCTTTGAAGACCCCCAAAACGGCGGCTTCTACTCAACCACCGAAGCCGACGCCAACGTCCTCTTGCGCATCAAAGACGACTACGACGGGGCCGAACCTTCAGGCAACTCGGTTGCCGCTCAAGTTCTCCATCGCCTGGGTGAAGACCCCGCGCCCGTTTTCCGCGCCTTCGCCGCGCGCCTGCAAACGCTCCCCCGCATGATCTGCGCCCTGCTGGCCCTCCCGCCCCGCCAGATCATTCTCGAAGGCTCCGACGTCAGCGAATATCGTCAAGTGATCGACAGGCGCTTCCTGCCCTTCCACACTATCCACTACCGCCCAGACGGCCCGGCCCCCGGAGCCTACGTCTGCGAAAATTTCGTCTGCCTCTTACCCGTTCGTAACGGGGCGGACTTGGAGGCGTTGCTAAACTCAAACCATGTCTGATCGCGTAACGACTCTCCACGGCAACCCGCTCGCGCTGGTTGGCCCAGAACTAAAGGTGGGCGACAAAGCCCCCGAATTTGAACTCACCGGTCCCGACCTGAAACCGGTCACCCTTGGCTCCGGCGGCACCGTCCGTATCATTAGCGTCGTGCCCAGCCTCGACACGCCCGTCTGCGACGCCCAGACCAAGCGCTTCAACGATGAAATCGCCAAGATGGATGGCGTTGAGGTCTACACCGTATCGATGGACTTGCCCTTCGCCCAAAGCCGCTGGTGTGGCGCTTTCGGAGTGGACAAGGTAAAGATGCTCAGCGATCACAAGTCGGCAAGCTTCGGCACTCATTACGGAACCTTAATTGAAGCCTTACGCATCGAGAGCCGCGCCATCTTCGTCGTCGACAAGAACAACGTGATCCAGCACGTCGAATACGTCAGCGAAGTTGCCGACCACCCCGACTACGCGCCGGCCTTGGCCGCCGCCGCTCGCCTGTAGAAGTATAGTAGAGCCGCCGCCGCAGGCACCAGCAACAGAGTGGATGGCTCTGGAATGGGTGCTACCGGCGGCGGAACCGTCTCTGGAGGCACAACCACCTCAGGCGGCAGCGGCGTCGGCGGCGTCACTCCAGGCGGCGTGCCCCCAGGCGGCGTGCCCCCAGGCGGAGTGACGATCGGCGGCACAACCGTCGTGGGTGGCTCGGTCGTCACAATAATTGGCGGCGGCAGAGTGTAGATCGTGATCCCGGGCGGAGTGTACGGCGGGAACCCAAGACCGGGCGAATAAGGCACGTCCGTGAATAGGATCGGCGAGCCGGTCCCGATCGGCAAACCCGAATAAAAAGCCGGAGGAACAATGTTGTAAGTGATCTCGACCGGCGTGATCGACGGGATCAGAACGAATGGCGGATTGGGTGTGCTCGCCGTACCAACCACGTAGACCAGCGGAGCTTGGTTGGTCAGCAGGACTGTCTCGTTGCCACCGCCGCTGGGCAAGCCGCCCGGCAGGCCTCCGCCAATCGAGCCAGGCCCAGTCAGCCCCGGCGGCGGCGCAACCGGAAAATAGGAGTCTGGAAGGTCGCGTTGCATGCTGGCGATAATCTGCGGCGTCTCCCCCGGCAGGCCAAACGGCAAACCACCGTCAAGCGAGTTCGCCTCGCGCACCATCGCCTGAAACACCGGACCGTCCCAACTCGGCAGATCCATCACCGCCTCGCTCGGCTCGGACTTGGCCAGCACCGGCCCCTTGGCCGTCAGCGAAATCAGGTTCCCACAACGCCCGCGGATCAGATTGACCCCGTCGCTCAAGACGATCTCGCCCGGCTTCAAATAGAGGCGCTGAACGGTCCAATAGATCTTCTTGCCGATTCGGTAGGACACATACCCCATCGCCGGGCGCGTTAGCCGGTACGGCTTCAGCTTGTCAAAGTCGATGCCTTTGTAGTGCTCCCGGACAACCGGGTCGATCTCGACCTTGGCCTTCACTTCCTGTTTCGTGATCGTCCCACCGGGCACCACCGAAAATGGAAACACCTTGCGCTTGCTCAAATCGGCCTGGTAGTTCGGCGTCTCTGGCTCTTCAACGGCATAAAACCTCGCCGCTACTTCGTTCTCCTTCTTGACCTCGCGGGAGCAAGATTGAAAAAGTACTATCAGGTTCAGAATGACCAAGCCGAATTGGAATCGCTTAAACATCAACTAGGGCCGACACCTTAAATGATAGGCCGCTAAAACCTTCATTGCCAGTAACAGTTTTTAAACTTTTTAACCAGCCGGTAATGGTACCATCCGGGGTTGATCACACCGCAGCGAGCCGATGTCCTAAGTGCAATTCTGGAGGAGCGCAAGCTCGACGCCTTAATTGTAAGCACACTTGTAAACATAAGATACTACACAGGTTTTACGGGCTCCAACGCTCTCCTTCTCGTGAATGCCAAGGGAACCCGCCTCTTCACCGACCCTCGATACTCAGTACAAGCGTCCCAGCAAGTAGGGGACCGGGTGACCATCGCCAAAGGCAAGTTGATCGAAGCGGTAGCGTCTAAGGTCGGAACCCTAAAAGGCCTACGTATTGGATTCGAGGACACTAGGGCCTCCTACGCACTCTCTAAGGCCCTCGCCAAGCTGGGCCGGTTAAAGGGTGTTGGCGATGCTGTGGACAAGCCGCGTTGGGTCAAATCGACCCTTGAGATCGGGGCGATCCGGGCCAGCGTCGCGCTCAACTCCACGGCTTACGACCGGGCGATGAAGCGCTTCAAGGTCGGCATGACCGAGAAAGATCTGGCCGCCGAGATCGACCACCAGCAGCGCAAACTCGGGGCCGAAGGCCCAGCCTTTGCCACCATCGTCGCCAGCGGTGCGCACTCCGCCCTGCCCCACGCCACGCCACGCAATGCTCCCGTCGAGCGCGGCGGCTACCTGCTCATCGACATGGGCGCTTCGCTCAACGGCTATATGAGCGACATGACCCGCACTGTCGGAGTCGGCCCTTGCACAGCCGAACAAGAGCGCATCTACATGGCTGTCCTGGCGGCACAGCAGGCGGCGATTGACGCGGTGCGACCGGGCCGCAAAGCCTCGGCCGTTCACGGTGCCGCCGTGCGCGCGCTCAAGCAATTCGGCCTCGATAAGCTGTTCGTCCACTCAACCGGTCATGGCTTGGGACTAGAAATCCACGAGGCTCCCCGGCTCGGCAAGAAGGACGACACAGAGCTCGAAGCGGGCATGGCCATCACCATCGAGCCGGGCGTTTACGAGGCCGGAGTCGGCGGCGTCCGGATCGAGGACACGGTATTGGTAACGGAAGATGGATGTGAGGTTCTGACAACGACGCCAAAAGGTTGGACAATGGTAGGTTAGACCCCGCGATGAATATTGAAGAGATCAAAGAACTGATTCGCCTCGCCGATGAAACCGGCGTCGCCGAGCTTGAAGTGCAACGTGGAGACAATCGTGTGCGCATCCAGCGCGCAGCCGTCCGCCAGGAGGTCTTCCTTCCACCTGCGGCGGCGCCCCTGGCGGCCCCTTCCCCGGCGGCGGCCCCAGCAGCAACTGAAAACCTGTACACGATCAAGTCCCCGATCGTCGGTACCTTCTATGAGTCTGCCTCGCCGGACGCCGCGGCCTTTATCAAGCCTGGCGATACGGTGACAGCCAAAACAACAGTCTGCATTATCGAGTCGATGAAGCTGATGAACGAAATTGAGGCCGAGGTATCGGGAGTGGTTGTGGCCAAGCTGGTCGAGAATGGCAAGCCGGTTGAATACGGCGAAGCGCTCTTCACGATCCGCCCGAACTAAGCGCCATGTTCCAGAAGATACTGATTGCCAATCGCGGAGAGATCGCTCTGCGCGTCATCTGCGCGGCTAAAGATTTAGGCATCAAGACGGTTGCAGTGTACTCCGAGGCCGACCGTCACAGCCTGCACGTGCGCTTCGCCGACGAAGCCGTCTGCATCGGCCCGGCCAAGAGCGCGCGCAGCTACCTGGACATCCCCAGTGTCATTAGCGCCGCTGAGATCACCAACGCTGAGGCCATCCACCCGGGCTACGGCTTCTTGAGTGAGAACGACCGCTTTGCCGAAGTCTGTAAGCTAAGCGGCATCAAGTTCATCGGACCCCCGCCAGAAGTGACGCGGATGATGGGCCTCAAGCAGAAGGCGCGACAAGTGATGCAGGAGGCGGGCGTGCCCGTTCTGCCCGGATCGCTCGAAGCTCTCACCAGTGCCGAAGAGGCGCTGGACTTCGCCGCCAAGATCGGCTACCCGGTCATCCTCAAGGCGGCGGCCGGCGGCGGCGGCCGCGGCATGCGCGTCGTCAACACGGCGGAAGAACTGCCGAACCTGTTGGCGCAAGCGCAGACAGAGGCGGGGGCGGCCTTCAGCGTACCGGACATCTACCTCGAGAAGTACATCGGCGCGCCGCGTCACATCGAGTTCCAAGTGCTGGCTGACGAGCACGGCAATGTCGAAGTATTGGGTGAGCGCGAGTGCTCGATTCAACGCCGGCACCAGAAGTTGATCGAAGAGGCACCGTCGCCGGCGATGACTCCGGCTTTGCGCATTGAGACCATCGCGGCAATCAAGTCCGCGCTCAAGGCCATCGGCTATCAGAACGCGGGCACGGTCGAGTTTCTGATGGACGAAACCGGCAAGCTGTATTTCATCGAGGTGAACGCCCGCATCCAGGTGGAGCATCCCGTGACCGAGATGATCACCGGCATCGACCTGGTTAAGGCGCAAATCCGCATCGCGGCCGGCCATCGGCTCGAAGATATCCTCGACGGGCCCATCACTCTCACCGGTCACGCGATGGAGTGCCGCATCAACGCCGAGCACCCCGAGACCTTCGCTCCCTGCCCAGGTAAGATTACTGGCTTAAATCTGCCCGGCGGCATCGGCGTGCGCGTCGACACGGCTGTCTATACGGACGGCGTCATTCCGCCGTACTACGATTCTCTGGTGGCGAAGTTGATCGTGCACGGCAGGGACAGGGCCGAGGCGATCGCGCGTATGAAGCGGGCTCTTGACATGTTCGTGGTTGAGGGAATCTACACCTCGATCCCGCTACAACGCAAGATCCTCAACGATGAGGACTTTGCAGCGGGACGCATGGACACGACATTCATTGCCCGAAAACTGGCAACACTGCAAAAGCAATAGGAGAGACGGAACATGTCGATCAGCTTTGACCCGCGCAACTTGCTTGCGCACATGGTGGGTGACGGGAATGGCCTGACACAGGCCGAAATCGATGAGGGCAAACCTGCGGCGCTGGCGGCGCTGCAGGGCTTCCGGCAGCAGTTTGACGCGGGAGCCATTGGCTTCCCCGCCCTGCCCAACAACAAGGCGCTGATCGATGAGATTCTGGCGCTGGCCAAGAAGCTGGACGGCACCTACGATACGGTCTGCGTCGTTGGCATTGGCGGCAGCGCACTGGGCTGCTGGGCGCTGGACTGCGCCATGCGCGGGCCGCACCCGGTCCAAGTGAAGAAGCCTCGACTGGTGATCCTTGACAACGTCGATCCGGACTTCATCCACAACGCGCTTGAGAGCATGACGCCGAAGAAGACGGTGGTTGTAGTCATCGCCAAGTCGGGCTCAACGGCAGAGACTATGGGCGGCTTCCTGATCGTGCGTGAGTGGCTGATGGCGGGCTTAGGAAAAAAGGCGGCCGGCCGGATCGTCGCGGTAACCAGCGAAGGGCGCGGCGACCTGAAGGTGCTGGCGACAACCGAGGGCTATGCAACTTTTCACATTCCAGAGAATGTTGGCGGGCGCTTCAGCGTCCTGTCGGCGGTGGGCCTGGTGCCGGCCGCGCTGATCGGGTTGAACATCAAGAAGCTTTGCCGGGGAGCGGCGGAGATGACGGAGAACTCGTGGTCGGAAGATCTCAGTTCCAACATCGCGCTGAGCGCGGCGTTGCATCATTGGCTGATCTGGACCTTGAAGCACAAGACCATGCAGGTAGCCTTCCCGTATTCGAACTTCCTTTGGGGAACGGCCTTCTGGTTCCGACAGCTTTGGGCCGAGTCTTTGGGCAAGGCCAAGGACCGCACGGGCACCGTCATTCACGTTGGCCAAACGCCGATCGCCGCGCTGGGCACTACAGACCAGCACTCTCAGGTCCAGCTCTACATTGAAGGGCCCAACGACAAGGTATTTACCTTCTGGACCGTCAAGAAGACAAAGAACGCCGGTAAGATTCCGAAAGCCAAGCTGGGCCTGGTCGGTTTCGATTATCTGGGTGGCAAGACCATGGCCACGCTTCTCGATAGCGAACGCCGGGCAACCGAGGCGGCGCTGGCCGTGAACGAGCGGCCCAACTGCACCTTCACTCTCGATAAGGTCGACGAAGAGCATCTCGGGGCGTTCCTGCAGTTGATGGAATTTGAGACCGCGTTCCTGGGCGAGTTACTAAACATCAATGCGTTCGACCAGGAAGGCGTGGAGCTCGGTAAGAAGTTCACTTACGCACTGATGGGACGGGCGGGATTCGATGAGTTCAAACAGCAGTTCGCTGATTACGAGAAGAAGCGCGGTTAGTCTTCTTGCCGCAAGGCGGGATGAGTTAGTCGAGAGCTTCGCGACCCGATTGTTGTGGGAAGGTAAACGCGCCCGCACATGCTGGTTCCATCCCAAGATCGCCCGGACACCCAAGGGCTTGCTCATGACCGTGCAGTTGCTAACCGCGTCCGATGTAATGCATCAGCCGCACTATTCAGAGAGCTTTGACGAGGGCAAAACCTGGACGGAGCGCAAACCCATTCCGGCGCTCGAGCGTAAAGTTTTGGGTGGCGGCTTTGAAGACGGCTTTACCGACGTGGTGCCCGAGTATCATGCGAGGACCAAGACCGTGCTCTGCCTCGGACAGGACGTGCATTACAAAGACGAGGTTCTGATCCGCCAGGGCGAGGATCGTTGGATCCGTTACTTTGCCCGAAAGGAGGACGGCTCTTGGACCAAGCCGAGAAAGCTTGAATTCAATCATCCCGAGGCGACGGCGCTAATGAGCGCTGGCTGCTCACAGCGACACACATTGCCGAACGGCGATGTGATCGCGCCGATCACGATGGGCAGCGGCAAGATGGAATTTTGCGTCACGACTCTTCTATGCAGCTATGACGGCGAGGAGATGAAGGTCAAGCGGGCCGGAAGAATTCTGAAGCTCGCTGTCAAGCGAGGGTTGATGGAGCCATCCTTGACGCGTTACGACGGCCAGTATTGGCTGACCATTCGAGCCGAAGACGAGCGCGGACACTTTGCCGTCTCCAAGGACGGGCTGAGCTGGG
>JANXUM010000505.1 GCA_025356215.1 Bryobacter sp.
TGGCCGGGGGCGATGGGAGTTTTGCCGGCGCGGTTGGGCTTGGTGGCTTCTTCGCGGATGTCGAGGCGGAGGTTTGCCATGCGAGAGGATTTGTCGGGACCGTGGCAGCGGAAGCAAGTGTCGGCCATGATGGGCCGGATATCGCGGTTGAAGCTGACCGGCTTTTGAGCGAACGCGGAGACGGCCAGTACGAACAATACGAAAAGCTTCATGATCCTGATTCTATGCCAGAGGTCCCGAGGGGGACCGGGCACAATGCCTGATCGCGCTTTCCGAAGTGCTAGCGTTAGATTGCCATGAAACGCTCTCTATTTCTTGCCCTTGCCGTCCCGGCCTCTGCCCAGTTCGGGAAAATCTTTGACGGCCTGTCCAAGCAGTCTGGGCCGAGTGAATCCAAGAGCGCCTCAGGCATCAAAGAAGCGTTACAACTGGGCATCGAGCACGCCGTCGCGCTGACCGGCTCAACCGACGGCTACTTCAAAAACGAACTGATCAAAATCCTGCTCCCCGAAAAAATCCGCAACGGGGAGAAGCTGCTTCGCATGGCCGGCCTGGGCCCTAAGATCGACGAATTCGAACTCAGCATGAACCGCGCCGCCGAGAAGTCCGCCCCAGCCGCCACTTCCATCTTCAAAGAAGCGATCGCCAAGATGACCTTCGACGATGCCCGCAAACTCATCACCGGCGGCAACACCTCGGCTACCAACTTCTTCAAGGAGAAGACCACCCCGGATCTAACCGCCGCTTTCACTCCGATCGTGACGGAGGCGATGGAGGCCACAGGCGTCGTTCAGCAGTACAAGCAGCTCACTGGCAACATCCCCGCGCTCCCGTTCATGAAGTCCGATAGTTTCAACATCAACAAGTACGTCGTTGGCAAGGCCCTCGACGGCTTGTTCCTAATGGTTGGCGAAGAAGAGAAGAAAATCCGCACCAATCCAGCCGCGCAAATCACTCCGCTGCTGAAGGAAGTCTTCGGCAAGCGATAGAGCGCCTACCGCCGCTTCCACGCCGCCGCGATCGCCTTCTCCGCCAGCGGCTCCATGATCGCGTAGCCGGCCGGATTTGGATGCAAGCCATCCTCGGTCAATTCTTTGCGAAGCAGCTTGGCGTCGTCCAGCATTGCCGAATAATAGTCCAGGTAGGTGTGCTTGTTCTTGGCGCAGTAGGCCTTGATCCATTCGTTTAACGCGATGATTTTCTCGGGCGGCCTCTTTGCGGTCTGGGGGCGATGATAGTCGCAAACCGGCATCACGCTCGACATCACGACCTTGATTTTATTGGCCACTGCAAGCTCCGCCATCGATTGCAAATTGCCTTCGATCTCCTCCAGTGTCATTGGCCCGGTGTTCCCCGCCAAGTCGTTCGTCCCGGCTAGAATCACCACCATCTTCGCCCCCAGCGCAATCACGTCCGGCCGGAAGCGGATCAACATTTGCGGCGTCGTCTGGCCGCTGATCCCGCGATTGACGTAAGGCAGCTCCGGCCAGAATTTGCCGCCCCGCCGTCCCCAGGCGTCCGTAATCGAATCGCCCAAAAACACAACCCGCTTCTCGCCAGGCTTCGGCGCGCCCAGTTTCTCGTTGTCCGCGCGATAGCGTCCGACATTTTGCCAATCGAGAAGCGTCTTCTGCGCTCTGACCAGATCGGCTTGCGCTTTTTTCAATTCCGCGTTCTCCTGTGCCAGCCCCACGGCGCTCAGCGCCATGATCAAGATCGAAATTTTCATGATTCCCGCTTTCTTCTCATCGCGTCCATCAGCGCTCGCGCTTCCGCCGCCACGCCATCATACACCGGCTTGAACATCAAATCCGGGTCCATCCTCACTCCGTACACCGCCACCGGCCCCAAGCGTTTTAACAAGCGCAGCGCGATTCCGCCGGCGCAAATTCGCGATTGCAACTCTTCCCATCCCTGGCCCTGGCCCCAATACGCGCCTGGCTCCGCGCGCAACTCTTCGCCGCTTTCGATTGTCGCCGGCGCCAACACTGCTTCAGCGTCCTTGTCCCCGCCGCGCAACCTCACCAGGATCATCGGGTCGCGACTAATCTCTTGCCCCAGCGCCCGCAACACGGCCAGCGCGTGCTTGCACGGCCGCATCCAATCCGGGCAATTGCAGACTGTCTTGACGTCTTTGTATCGCTCGGGAAAGATCCGGATTCCAGCCGATTCAAATGCTGCTCGCACTCCTGCCGTCACCGATCCCTTTTTGAAATCGCGAAGCTCTTGTGGCCCCGCCGCCGCCCATAATTCTTCCCAGCGTAGAGCCTCGACGGCCACAAATTCCAATGTCACTTGATAAGGTTCCGGCGCCGATCCCTCGACAAAGGCTTCCACCGCTCCATCGAGAAGCTGCAACCCGAGGACCTTGCCTCGCGATGCGTAAATCTCGCCCCGCGACTGCCGGTCCTCGCCCACCGGATAGCTTTCCACCCAAGTGCTCCACTCCACGCCGATCGGCGTGGCCGCCTCGACGGGTCCTGTGCGCCGCCGGTTCATTAGTCCTCCCACGCCTCACGCGACAAAGCGAACAAGTCCCGCAATTCGTTGTTCGACATCTCGGTCAGCCATACTTCGCCAGCCTCGACGATGCGGTCCGCCAGCGCCTTTTTCTCCTCTACCATCTGGTCGATGCGTTCCTCAAGAGTGCCCATGCAAATGAACTTGTGCACTTGCACCGTCTTGCTTTGTCCAATCCGGAATGCCCGGTCTGTTGCCTGGTTCTCCACCGCCGGATTCCACCAGCGGTCGTAGTGGAAGACATGATTGGCAGCCACCAGATTCAAGCCCGTGCCGCCCGCTTTCAGCGAAAGTACAAATAGGCTCGGCCCATCCGGCTTATCAAAGCTGGCGATCATCTTTTCGCGGTCCAGCCGCTTCGTTCCGCCATGTAAGAAGGCCACGGTCTTGCCGAACACCTTCTCGCAGTGCTTGGCCAGAATGTCCCCCATCTCGGCGAACTGCGAAAAAATTAACGCCTTCTCTCCCGCCTCCAGAACTTCCTCCAGCATCTCCGTCAACCGGCTCAGCTTGCCGCTGCGCCCGGCCAGGTCCTCGCGCTCCTTCAAGATCTGAGCAGGGTGATTGCACACCTGCTTCAACCGCGAAATTGTCGCCAGAATCAAGCCCCGCCGCTCCATCGCCGTCCGGCCATTCATCTCGCTAAAGCACCCGCTCACTACGTCCTCATAGAGCTTTGCTTGCTCGCGCGTCAGCTTGCAGTATGTCTTCATCTCCATCTTTTCGGGCAAGTCGGAGATCACTGTCTTGTCGGTCTTCAGCCGCCGCAGGACGAAGGGTGCCGTCAGCCCTTTCAACTGCCGCGTCGCTTTCTCGTTGTGGTAGTTCTGGATCGGTTTGAAGAATCGCTGCTGGAAGTCCCGCTCGCTGCCCAGCAGGCCCGGATTCAAAAAGTCCATCAGCGAATATAAGTCGCCGACATGGTTCTCCACCGGCGTGCCCGTTAGCGCCACACGGTATTGGCTGCCGATCAGACGCGCCGCGCGCGCCTGCTTAGTCTCGAAATTCTTAATATTCTGCGCCTCGTCCAGCACCACCCCGTCCCAAGCGACCTTTTGCAAAGTCTCAATGTCGCGATGCACCAAGCTGTAGCTGCTCACGACCAAGTCGTTCTCACCGGCCAGTTTCTCAAACGCGCTCCCTTTGGAGCGCGCCGCGCCGTGATGGACCATCAACCTGAGTGCCGGGAAGAATTTTGTCGTCTCCCTTTCCCAGTTTCCAATCACCGACGTCGGGCACAACAGCAAGGTTGGCTTGCCCGTACCTTGCCGCGCCGCCAGCAGAGCCAGCATCTGTAGGGATTTGCCCAAACCCATATCGTCTGCAAGGCAGGCCCCCAGTCCAAAGCCGGTAACAAAGCTCAGCCACGAATAGCCCCGACGTTGATAGGGCCGCATCTCGCCCTTCAGGCCGTCGGGTATCGCAAGCTCTTTGATCTCGCCCGGTTCCTTCAATCGACGCAGCAGGTCTGTAATCCAGCCCTCGGTCTTGATCTCGCGGATCTCCAGGCCATGGCCAGCGCTGCCCATCCCCAGCACTTCGCGCAGGGCGTCGCGCGCCGACATCTCTTTCTTCTGGCCACCCTTCAAGAAACGCACGGCATCGCGCACGCTCGCCGGGTCGATGCGCATCCATTTGCCGCCAACTTGCTGCATCTCACCGGCGTGCTTGGACAGCTCGGCCAGTTCCTGCATCGTCACTGGAGCGTCGCCCAGCAAAGCCGCCCAATCCAGGCGAACCTTGGACGACATCGCCGCGTGCGGATCGCCCTCGATCTCCGGCGATCGCAACTCCCCGCTGACAGATACGCGGATACCGTTGCCCTCGCGCCACCAGTCCGGCTTGATTACCAGAAAACCAGCTTGCTCCAGAATCGGTGCAAAGCGCCCCAGGAACTCGATGACACGGTCGCCCGGCAGGCGCAGGCCGACCGCGTCATCCTCGCGGTAGCCGGTTAGTGCCGGATAGAGCAATGACGCCTGCTCCAGGCTCCGCCACGCCGTCTCCGCCGCCTCGGCGCCTCCGCGAAACTCACTTTCTTCCAATTGGCTAAAGCTCAGCCTCCGGTCGGGGTCAAGCAAGTCCTCAAGAAACGGAACCACGCTCCAGCCCTCTCGCAACCCCTCCTCAGGCTCTTCGATCCGGAAGACCAACCGGTATCCCCAAACGCTCTCCAAATCGAGGCCGTGCTGCCACGCCACGATGCCGTGGTGAAAGCGCTCCAAGGTTCCCTTGTCGCCCTGCAAAAGCGCGCTGGGGTGGCTCAGCGCCGACTGCCATTTGCTGTAAATTGTCGATGCCGGAAAGCGCTGGCCGAGGCTTCCGGCCACCCGCCGCGCCTGCGCGTCGATGACCGTTCCGATGATTTGCTCAAGGAGTCTGCCGCGCTCCACCCTCGGGGCTCGCGTCGAGTCCAGACTGAGCGCCCGCGCTACGTCCGGCATCCTCTGCGCCATGGCCTCAAACAGTTGGCGGTCCTCGCCCATCCACCGCGGCGCCCAGCGCCCTTCAAAGCCCTCGCGCCCCCGCGCCAGGGTCGGCACATGGCCGCAGGTTTCCATCAAGCGCCAGGCCAGTAACGTCGAATTCGCCCAGTAAACCGTGCTCTCTCCGATGCCTTCCACCGGCTGCAACCATTCCGGCCACAACCTTCTCCAAGTCTCGATTCCCAGCAGTAGCGCTGGCTTGGGCCGTGCTTCCCACTGCCCGCTTTCCCCCGGCATCCAGACGAACGCGTCTTCCAAATGCGCTTTGCCGAGAGCGATCTCCGTCAGCGCTACCCGGAATTCATCCGCATTGCCGTCGGCCCATAAATACAAGCGCCCGTCCAGCGCGGAACAGTTTAACCCCAATCCTGCATGGTACCTCAGTGTGCATCGGCGCTAGGGTACGATCACCGCTTTTCCCGCCTCCAGGCGCCGAACAGTCTGCAAGGCCTCGTTCGCTTGATCGAGCGAGAACCGATGCGTCACCTGCTTGGCGAACAGGTCTTTCCAATGCGATCTGGTGAGCATCTCGATCGCCCCCAGCACGTGCCGCGGCTCAAACGCCCAGCTCCCCATCACCGTCAATTGTTTCTTGGTGATGACGTGCGGGTTGAATTCCACATTGCCAGCGTTCGCATACTGCCCCAGAACCAGATATTTGCCGCCATCGCGGCAAAGCTCAAAGCCCTCCGGCACGGCGCTGGGATGCCCGACGCACTCCAGCACCACATCGGCGCCGTATTCGCCCACTTGGGCCCGCACGGCAGCCAACCTTGCTTCCGCCGTCTTATGCTCGTCCAGGCTCACCACGCCATGCGCGCCAAACTCCAGAGCCATCTTGAGCCGATGCTCCGGCCCACCCACCACAACCACCTTGGCCGCCCCGTGTTCGAGGGCCACCGCCAACGCCGCCAGCCCCACTGGCCCGGCGCCCTGCACCACGACGTTGTCCCCCATCTCAATGCCGATCCGCTCGACGCCTTGCAGCGCGGTGTTCAGCGCGCAACCCGCTCCGACGATGGCCTCGGTTGGCAGGGCCTGGGGCAGTTTGAAGATCGAAGAGCCCGCCCGCAGCAGGATCCACTCCGAATAGCCGCCCCGCAGGTGCGGTGCCTCGTTGCAGCAGTACGAGATGCCGTATGCCTTTCGCTTCAAGCATCGTGTCGGCGTTCGCTTGATCCGGCAGTAATAGCATTCTCCGCACACCAGACTGCTGGCCCACACGACACGATCCCCCACAGCCAGCGGCTGCCCGGTCCAATCCCTCTCCAGCCCCGCGCCCAGTTTTACAATGCGCCCAGCACTCTCATGCCCCAAAATCACCGGCAACGGAATCGGCAATTCGCCTTTCCATAGATGCACGTCGGTGCCGCAGATCCCCGCCATCTCCACTCGCGCCAGCGCCTCGCCCGGCTTCAAGTCTTCGTCCACCGGATACTCCCGCATCTCTAGCGGAGCGTTATAAGCAGTCAGCACGGCCACCTTGGAATTCAACATAAGTCCCTATTCAAACATGGCCCGCATTGAAGCAGAGCTGACATCTGCTGTTCATCACTCCTTCACACCGCACACCTAACCTCAGAAGAGATTCCAACAGGGGGCACTTGTGCGCATTCTCTTACTATTTCTTCTTTCCGTCACCGCGGTCATGGCGCAATCCAACGCTTCGGACGCCGCCATGGACGGCTACATTCAGGACTCGACTTTGTCGCGCATTGGCGGCGCTCAAGTCGCCGCCCGCAACATCTTCACCAATGTCGAGATGACCACGGCCACCAACGAGCAAGGTTACTATCGCTTCCCGCTGCTCAAGGTTGGCGAATACGAACTGCGCATCCAGGCGACCGGCTTTTCCGAGTTCAAGCAATCCGGCATCCAGCTCAGCGTCGGGAAGCAAGCGCGCGTCGACGTCACGCTCAAGGTGGGCGCCACGTCCGACAGCGTAACGGTCAGCGCCGACGCCGCCATTGTCGAGCAGGGCAAGACTTCGCAGGAGCAAGTGATGAGCGAGAAGGAAGTCCGCGACCTCCCGATTACCTCTCGCAACGTCTACAATTTTCACCTTCTCGGCCCCGGCGTAAAAGGCATTCCGTCCACCGGCTTCGGTACGACGCAGTTCACCTTCGGCGGCGGCAACCGCTCCACTTGGACCGTTGACGGCCTGGACAACACGGCGCGGCGCAACTCCCGCCAGATCCGTCTTGTCATCTCGACGCCCGAATCGGTTCAGGAGATGCAAGTCCTTTCGGGAGCCTACTCCGCCGAGTTCGGCCGCGCCGCCGGCGGGGTCATCAACGTCGTCTCCCGTTCCGGCACCAACCAATTCCACGGCTCCGGCATGGGTCTCTACCGCCCCAACGACGCCACCGCCCGCGCCCCTCTGGCTGCCTTCAAGTCCGAGCAAACCTGGTACATGGTAGCCGGCAACTTCGCCGGGCCGCTTGTGAAAGACCGCCTCTGGTTCTTCATCAACGACGAATTCAATCCGCTGAAGCAGCCCGCTCCCGTTACGATCCTCCCCTCGGCCGCGCAGGCCCTCAACCTGCCCTCAACCGACCTTGGCAACTCCCCTTTCGGTGAGACCTTCCACACGCCAAGCGCCAAGCTCAACTTCAAACTTAACGACAAGAACTCCGGCTTCATCCGCTACAACCGCTTCACCAACGATCAACCCGGCGGCGGGGGTGCCCTAACCACCATCAGCCGCAGTTTGAGTTTTGAAGACCGCATGAACGGAGGCGCGGCGCAGCTTGCCACCATCCTCAGCCCCAACCTGCTCAACGAGTTCCGCTTCGGCGTCAACCGCCGCGCCGAGACCCGCGAAACCTACGTCAAAGGCGACGCGAACGGTGCTCAAGTCAACATCAACGGCATCGCCAGCTTCGGCGTCAACCCGCTGGCTGGCTCCGGCAGCGTGGAGTCTTCCACTCAGTTCATCGACAACCTTTCCTTCACCCGTGGGCGTCACACCATCAAGACAGGGATTGACTATCAGACCACCAACTTCGATGTCCGCAGCGCGCTTACCCGTCTGTACAGTTTTAACGGTTTGGGTGCCGTCTCCGGCGTGCGCCCCGCGATCACTCCGCTCGATCAATATCTCTTCACGCTTAAGTCGCAGATCGATCCAGCAACGCAGAAGCCCTACACCTACACTCAGCTCTCACAGGACATCGGCGAGAACGCGGTCACCTTGCGCTTCCACTTCCTCAATTTTTTCGCTCAAGACGAGTTCCGCGTTTCCTCCCGCCTGACGCTCAACTTCGGCGTACGCTATGAACTGATTCTTTTCCCCGTGCTTGACGACAAAGCGCCACTGGAACTCTCGCGGCGCATCAACAACGACAAGAACAACATCGCACCGCGCGTTGGCTTTAGCTATTCGCCCTTCCGCAACGGTAAGACCGTCGTCCGTGGCGGCTATGGCATCTTCTTTGACTCCCCCAGCCTCGCGCTTGCTTCGACCGGAGCTCAGGTCAATGGACGCCGTCTGCTCAACTACACCGTGCCTGGCACGGACACTCGCGCGCCGATTTTCCCCGCGCTCCTCTCAACCTCCGACCCAAACTTCCAGACTCCGCCCAACGCCACTGCCTTCGCCAAAGATTTCCAGAGCATGTACGCCCACAACGTCAGTCTCCAAGTGGAGCGCGAGATCGTAAAGGACTTGGCGCTCAATCTTCAATACAGCTACTGGGGTCATCGCTTTGGCGCCTCGGCTCGCGACATCAACCTCAGCGCTCCCACAGGCACTCTCGCCGACGGTCGGCCGGTATATCGAGGTAGCTTGGGCCGCATCGATCCGCGCTTCCGTCAGATCAACCTCATCGAATCGGGTAGCGTCTCCAACTACAATGGCCTCGACGTAACTCTGCGCAAGCGCTTTGGGCGCGGCCTGCTGCTTAACGCCTCATACTCTTGGTCGCATGCCCTTAGCGACTCTGAACTTGACGGCACCACGATCAGCGACCCCTCCAACCGCTCGCGCGACTACGGCAATTCTTCCACCGACGTCCGGCACAACTTCACGGCCCAGGGTCTGTATGCGCCCACCTTTCAGTCCGCCGCAGCGAAATGGATCAACGGCTTCCAACTGTCCAGCGTGTTCTTCTACAACTCCGGTTATCCCATCAACGCACAGGCGGGCGTCGATCTCAACAACGATCTCGTGCTGAACGATCGCGCGCTCTTCCGCGGTCGCAACGCCTTCCAAGGCCCCAACTTTGCCCAGATGGACGTACGTCTATCGCGTAAGATCCGCATTCGCGAGCATCAGTCCCTTGAGCTGATTGCTGAAAGCGAGAACATCATGAATCGCTTTAACCCTGGCTGCAGCATCGCCGGCTGCACTGGCGCCGTTGTGAATCGCGACGGTGCGGCGGACTTTGGCCGCGTCACTTCAACCCGCCCCGGTCGGGTCTTCCAGTTCGGCATGAGGTACATGTTTTAAATGCGCTTCCTTGCTCTTACCCTCGTCCTCACTCAGTTGGCGCTTGCCTGGGGCCCGCGCGGCCACTACGTTATCAATCGCTCCGCCGTGCGGGCCATCGCCGTCGACGGTCCTGTCTTTCTCAAAGTGCATGAAGACTGGATCGCCTATTGGTCCGTCATCCCGGACTCCTGGCGCGGGATTCCCGATCCCAACTCGAAGATCCTCGAAGATCCCAACCACGGCTGGTTTCAGGAACAGTTCAGCTTCATGAAGGCGATCCCGCGTTCGCGTTACGAGTTTGTGCTGGCCCTCTACGACGAGCACAATCGCATTAAGGCCAAGGAGCCCGAACGCGCCGCCCTCACCAACGTTCGCTGGACCGGAACGATGCCCTATGCCGCGATGGAAAGCTACGAGCACATGCGGATCGCCATGCGCCGCTACCGCCTCGCCCTCAAGCAGAACCCCAAGGACCCCAACCTCAAAATGATTGAGCTCGAGATCGCCTCCTACATGGGCCGGCTGGGGCATTACACCGGAGACTCGGCGATGCCGTTGCACGACACGATCCACCACGACGGCTGGCAGGGCCCCAATCCCAAAGACTACACGCGCGACCCCCGCGTCCATGGCCGCTTCGAAAGCCAATTCGTAGAACTGATCGAACTTCAAGAAGCCGACGTTAAGCCTCTGATCCAGCCCGCCCGCCGTGTCGATCCCTGGACCGCCATCATGGACCACATCGCCGCCAGCTTCTCCCATGTTGAAGAGGTCTATCAACTTGACAAGCAGGACGCCTACAGCAACAGAGATCACGCCGCCGCCCGCGAGCTTGTCTACAAGCAGATCGCCGCAGGCAGCCAGCTACTGCGTGATCTGACCCACACCGCCTGGATCGAATCCGACGTCTCGACCCCAATGAATCGCCAAAATTTCGACCCCACACGCAACCCGATCAGCCCGGCCAACCCGCGCTACAACCCCGCCACCGGATCCGCTCCGGCTGCTCCGTAGTCGCTCCGTAGTCGCTCCAGATCGTCGGCTCGCCGGCAATGCCCTCGACCTTCCCGAAACGTGACCGGTCGATTAGCGGCTACCCTGTTGAAAGCAATGTTGGAATTCTTTACTAAACTGTTCGCAGTCGATTTCATGCCGCACGTTTACTGTCTGCGACTGGCGGAAGTGATCTGGCTTCATATCGCTTCCGACGCACTCATCGCGGTCGCGTATTTTCTAATTCCCGTCGCCATCGTTCAATTGATCCGCCGGCGCAAGGATCTTGAATTCTCGGGGCTGTTTGTCCTTTTTGGCAGCTTCATTCTGGCCTGCGGGGCCACACATGTGCTCAACATCGTGACGGTCTGGTACCCGGTGTATCGTCTGGATGGAGTTATCAAAGCAATTACCGCGATGGTCTCGCTACTTACCGCGATTGCCCTTTTCCGCCTCCTCCCACAAGCCGTGGCGCTTCCTAGTCCGAGCCGCCTCAGGCAGGAAATTCGGGAGCGCCTGATCGCCGAAGAGAGCCTACGGGACCTGAACGCCACACTCGAAAGACGTGTCGACCAACGCACGCACGATCTCGCCGTCTCCAACGCCCGCTTCCAGGCGGCCGCAAGGGCCGTGGGCGATATTCTCTGGACCAATGACCCGAACGGAGAGATGAACGGCGACCAACCCGAGCCCGGTTGGGCCGACCTTACGGGCCAAAGCGCCGAAGACTATCGCGGATTCGGTTGGTCAAAGGCCGTTCATCCGGATGACGCCGGCCCCACGATTGACGCTTGGCATCGAGCGGTTGGGGCACGTTCGAATTTTGAGTTCGAGCATCGCGTGTTGCGCCGGGACGGTGTCTGGCGGACTTTTTCCATACGCGCGGTTCCTGTCCTCAATGATTTCGGCGAGATTCTCGAATGGGTTGGCGTCCACCATGACACTACGGATGATCGCGCTCGCGAAGCGGAGCTTAACGCCGCAAAATTGGCGGCTGAAGAAGCAAGCCGAGCGAAAAGCATATTTCTCGCCTGTATGAGCCACGAACTTCGTACCCCGTTGAATGCAATTATCGGCTACAGCGAGTTGCTTACGGAGCAGTCTTTCGCTCGCGGAGAGTCCGAACCGCTCTCCGATCTAAACCGGATTCGATCCGCCGGACGCCATCTACTTTCCCTGATCGATTCCGTCCTGGATCTGTCCAAGATCGAAGCCGGGAAAATGGAACTCTTTGTCGAGTCCATCAATGTTGGGTCTTTTTTGAGCGATGTGAAGTCTATCGTCGAACCTCTTTCCAAGTCGAACGGAAACCGTCTCGAGTTTCATGTCGATCCCCGTATGTCGACGCTCGTCGCCGATCAAACCAAGCTTCGTCAAGCCCTGCTCAACCTGCTCAGTAACGCCTGCAAATTTACGAATGAAGGCACGGTGGAATTGACGGCGACTCTCGGCGATCGGGGCCGCGCCGTCTTCCGGGTTCGCGATACCGGTATCGGTTTATCCGGCGACCAGCTTGAACGTATCTTCGAGCCCTTTGCACAAGCCGACACTTCGATCCGACAAAATTATGGAGGTACGGGTTTGGGTCTGTCGCTCAGCCGCCGATTCGTTGAGTTGATGGGCGGTAACTTGACCGGCGAGTCGGCCCTTGGGAAGGGATCGACCTTCACGTTGAGTCTACCGATCACGGGAAACTAAGTTCCGCGCCGCCCCGGCTTCCGCCACAATTGCCCCGTAATCTGGTAGCATCGGCACACTATGGCTGGCACGCACAACCTAAATTCCATTTCTGTGGACCTTGAAGTCACAACGCCGGATCGTCTGCGAAAGGTGGTCTTCGGCCTCGACAAAGTTACCGCTGCGGATAGCGTCGTGTGGACGATCAACTTCCGCCTTCTCGAGCGTGATAAGAAGACGGACGAGTTTGGCGACCCCCTCGTCAAGCTCACGGTCGTGGTCGACAAGAAGAATCACGATAACGCCGAAATCACCGCCAAGAAGGGCCTCAATTCGCCACAGGCCGACCACCTTCTTGGCCCCGCCTCGGTCGACGCCAAACGCTTCAAGGCCGGCAAGATTACCGAAGACAAAGCAAATGCAACGGCTCAGCGCACGCTCCCCAAGCGCGATTCCTAAACTTCTCGGCTACCTTCTTTACGCGTGGCCGCTGGCCGCTCAAACCGTTTGTCCCGATCAGAGCCTTGACTCCTTTGGCGCCCAAGGCTACACGATCCGACAGGTCAACCTCGCCGGGCCGCTTCCCGTCGCGCTCGATGTCTTGCGTCCCCAACTTCCACAACCCGGCTCGCCCGTATCGAACGCCGCCATCGAGGCGGGCAAGCAAGCCATCCGCGACGCCATCGAGCACTGGCCAGTTCTCTTCGATAGCCTTGTGGCGGTTACGCTGGTCTCCCCCGATGTCATCGACTGTTCCGCCCAGTCCCCGCGCTTGCTGACGCTCCGATATCGCTTCTTCACCACCAAGATTCCGCTTGCCCTGTCTCGCACCTTTGAGGCCCGCTCCGCCGCCGCCACCGACCCTGGCCGTGCGCTTGGCGCGCGCCCCGAACGCCGTTTTGAGATCACCCCCAATGCGGGCTACAACCGGACCGAACAAGCCTTTGCCGGTGCCCGCGTTGCCCTCGCCGCACCCGGCTTGTTCAACCGCTTCGTAGCCGAGGCTTACGCTTCGCCTCGCGCCACCCGCGCCTCACTCTTCGCCGAGGGCGCGGCGGACAGGCCGGAGGCGCGCGTCGCGCGCGTCGACTGGTACATCGGCTACCGTTATGCCGATCAGCCAACCAATCGCGGTCCCTTGCGCGACGCGCGTGTTGCTGCTCAGATCGCGCTCACCGGCAGACCCTTGGCGTCCTCCGGTCTGGTCTGGCGCTATGCCGCGTCGCTTGAGGGTGGCACCCAACGCAGCAACTTCGCTTTACCCGCCCGCTTCGGCACGCTCAAGCAGGCCGCCGGCGTCTCGCTAAACACTTGGACTCAAGCCTTCAATCTCTCCTACGGCTTGCAACTTGGACGCGTCGCGGATTCAGGCGCCCTCTCCTACTCCAAACACGTCGCCGATCTCGCCTATGACGCCCGGATTAAGTCGCTACAGATCGAATCGCGCCTCAACGCGGGCGTTTTGCTCCGCTACGGCCCAACCCCGTTCAACGAGCGCTTCTTCGGCGGCGGCGCGGTGACGCCCTTTCTGAGCGTCGGCACTTGGCGCGTTCAAGCCAATCCAATCGTCCGTTCGATTCCCAATTTCTGGCTCAACGCCGATCGCTTTGCCGCCTATAATTTGACCGTCGCGGCACCGGTCTGGCGGCTGCCGCTTGCCCCGCGCGAATTGCGCGCCGATCCGGAGATTCGCGACGCCATCACGGGCGTCCTCAACTCCGCCCAGACCATCATCGAGTCGCTCGAGAAGGTGAAAGACCCCGCCCACCAAGTCCTCTTCGCCACGCGCCAGACGCTGCAGAGCACCATTGAGGCCGTGGGCTCTCGCGCCATGGCCCTGAATCTCGAGAAGTGTTCCGATCTGGCGGACACGCTGGCCGCTCAAGTCGCAGACCTGAAAAAGAGCACCTATTGGGGCCCCTTTCTCAACCCGCCGGCGGACCCCGACGACGCCACGCTGCCCAACCTTCAGGCCACCTGCTTTGCGAGCATGCAGGATCCCGACATGCTTCGTTTGGCCGCCGAGGTGGAGGATCACCGCAAGCGCATCGCGGATCAAATCGCCAAGATCGATCTGGCCAGAGCCAAGCTTGTCGCCAAACAACAGATGGACTTTCCGCGCCGCACCGTCAACACGATGATCGACGAAATGGACCTGTTCTCAGTCAGCCCCGTCTCTCTGTTCGACATCGCCCGCGTTGGCCCGCGAAACTATTACGCCGTTGGCGCCGGCCTCCGGCTCACGCTCGCCAGTTCGGTACATTTCACCGTCAGCTATGCTTACAACCCCCGCCGCCTGCCCGGCGAGCGCCCTGGAGCGCTGCTCTTTTCGCTGGGCTTCCTCAATCTTTTCGGTAAGCGCTAAAAGAACTTGCGCAGTATTTCACCCCGCTCCAGCATCCAGTGCCAACCGGTATGCGCCACCAGCGCCGACAGGATGACCGTCCCCATCCGTTCCTCAACCATGTATCGGAAAAGCAAAGCCAGAATCGGGATCAACGCCCCTAAAACCAGCAACTGTCCCAATTCGACGCCGATGTTAAAGGACAGCAGAGACACCGCCAAGTGCCCTCCGGCAAACTGCAACGTATCCCGCAAGGCGAATGAGAAGCCAAAGCCGTGCACCAGCCCAAAGCCGAATGCCATCGCCCAGCGCCGCTTAGCGCTCGCGGCGCCTGCGATATTCTCCAGCGCCATCCATACGATCGACAGGGCAATCAACGCTTCGATGGCCGGTGCAAACCAAAGCGCGTCCGGCGCCACTCCATAGGCCGAGGCCAAAAGGGTAATTGAATGTGCCACAGTGAACGACGTCACCACGCCAATCAGCGCACCGATTCGCCGGAACGGAATCACTAGGCACAACAGAAACAACAGATGATCGATCCCGTCGAGGATGTGGAAGAAGCCCAGCTTTACAAAGCGCAGGGCCGCCTGATGCCAACGCGGGTCAAGCGGCACCAGCCCAGGGTCGCCAAGAAACTCATAGGCCCGCACCCCGCCTTCCGGCAGCATAAAGCGCACCACCGTTGCCACGCGCGCCGCCAGCTTCTCCATACCCGGGCGGATTGAAAACAGCGATCGGTCGGAATGGATGCTGTACTCCATCAGCACATCCACCCACACTTGCCCTGCCACCAGCTTTGAGTCATTCCGCAACGGTGGTGCCGTGACGTGAGCCAACGCCGTCTCGTAGCCCTGAAACGATCGGTCCGATTCAATCGATACCCGGGTCGCGCGCACGGTCGGCTGTGCCAGCCTGGTTTCGCCCTCACGCAAATCCAACGCCTGCGCGAGCCAAAGTTCTGCGGCGGCCGGTAGCAAAGGCGACAAGCGCTCGACGTCCAGGTAGCCCAGATCCAGTTCCGGGAAGTCGATATCGCGCAGCGCTTTCAACGGCACGCGCGTCAGCACGGACATCTTACCCGCGCTTGGCTTCAAGAACATCTGCACGGTAACATCCGCCGGGATCTCATGGGCCGTCACGGCGGCGGCAGTCAGCAACAGCCACGCCGCAAGCCGCTGAAATCCGATATCATTCCCCAAACCTGTGAAACGCATCCTTCTCTTTACTACGGTCATCGTCGCCTTTTGGATCTCTCTGCAATGGACAAAGCAGCCGGTGGAAGCCGCCGTTGTGCAAGCTCCGCGCTTTGAAGTCGACCCAATGTGGCCCAAGCCCCTACCCAACCACTGGGTGATCGGGGCCGTCATCGGCCTCGACATCGACTCGAATGATCATATCTGGATCGTCCACCGCGAAGGCTCGCTCGAAGCCAAAGAACAATATGCGACCGCCAAACCGCCCGCCTCTCAATGCTGCGCGGCGGCACCTCCCGTGCTTGAATTCGACCCCGCTGGAAATCTCGTTGGACACTGGGGTGGCGCCGGGAATGGCTACGATTGGCCGTCCTCCAATCACGGTATCGATGTCGACTACAAAGGCAACGTCTGGATCGGCGGCAACGGCCGCGGCGCGCAGCCCGCCGCCCTTGCCCATGATGAAAGCCGCATGGCCAGTGCCGGCGCGGTCCACGACAGCATGCTGCTCAAGTTCACTCAAAGCGGTAAGCTGCTGATGCAGATCGGCCGTCCGAACCAGAGCCAGGGCAGCAACGACATTGCAAACTTGCGTCTACCCGCCAAATCGATCGTCGATCCCAAAACCAATGAACTCTACGTTGCCGACGGCTACGGCAACCGCCGCGTGATTGTCTTCGATGCCGACACCGGCAAGTACAAGCGGCACTGGGGCGCCTATGGCCACAAGCCCGACGACACACAACTCCCCGCTTACAATCCAGCCGACCCGCCGGCCCAGCAATTTCGCACCCCCGTCCACTGCGTCGCCCTCGCCAACGACGGGCTCCTCTACGTCTGCGACCGAACCAACGATCGCATTCAGGTCTTCCGCACCGACGGCACTTTCGTCAAGGAAGTCTTCATCGAAAAGTCGACGCTTGGCGACGGCGCGGTCTTCGATATCGCCCTCTCAAAGGACCCCGGCCAGAAGTATCTCTACGTCGCCGACGGCTCCAACATGAAAGTGCATGTCGTCCAGAGGGACAACCTTGAGGTGCTCACCGCCTTTGGCGACGGCGGGCGCCAGCCGGGGCAATTCTACGCCGTGCACAGCATCGCCACCGACTCCAAAGGCAATGTCTACACGACCGAGACCTATCGCGGACAGCGCCTGCAAAAGTTTCGGTTTAAGGGCTTGGCCCCGATCACGAGCAAGAGTCAAGGAGTCGTCTGGCCGAAATAATGAGGGGAAAAAAATCTTGCGAAGATTGCATTTTCGTTGCAGACGTAAAATTCATGTAATATGCTGGCCCCAGTTATGTTGGCTCGGCATTCACGATCTATGATCTGTGATCTCGGGCCAAGCCTTAAGGGGGCCACGTGAAACTGTCCGCAACTCTGTTGTTGTTTTCTCTGCTCGGTGCCGCTGAAATGTCAGCGCAAACTGCATCGGGCTCAATCTCTGGATCCATTCAAGACGCCCAAGGCGCCGCACTCGTAAACGCCAAGGTGAGCATCACCGACCAGGACAAGCGTTCTGTTCTGGATGCTGTCGCAGACAGCCAAGGCCGCTTCTCCTTCCCGCAGCTACAACCTGGCAATTTTACGATCGTGATCACCGCGCCGGGCTTCCGCAAGATTGAACAAAAGAATATTATTCTGAATGCCAACGACAAGCTTGCGTTGTCGACATTTGTCGCCGAAATTGGATCGGTCGACCAGACCATCGAGATCTCGGCGCAAGCACTTACTCTCCAGACAGAGAGCGCCGAGCGCGGCGCCGCCATTGTCGGTAAGCAGCTTCAGAACGTTGCCGTCAACGGTCGCGGCTATCTCGCTCTCGTCAACCTCGCCCCCGGCATCGTCAGCACGGTCAACCTGCAAACGGCGGGCAGCGGCGGCCTCGGTTCGATCTCGGCTAACGGCGCGCGCACCAGTCAGAATAACTTGACGCTTGACGGGATTGGCAACGTCGACACGGGCAGCAACGGCGGCCAGTTGGCCACCATCAGTTTGGACTCGGTTCAGGAATTCAAGATTCTGACCAGCGCCTATCAAGCAGAGTACGGTCGGTCGTCCGGCGCGCAAATCAGCGTGGTGACCAAGAGCGGCAGCTCGGAGTTCCATGGCAGCGGCTATCTTTTCCATCGTCACGAAGGCCTCAACGCCAATAACTGGAAGAACAATCGCGACGGCCTGCAGCGCAACAAGTACCGTTACAACAATGCTGGATTCACTTTCGGCGGGCCCGTTTTCATCCCCAAGGTTTTCAACTCGAACAAAGACAAGCTCTTCTTCTTCTTCAGCCAGGAATATCAAAAGCAACTTGTCCCTCAGGGCACACGCAACGTGACCTTGCCCACCGCGCTAGAGCGCAAGGGCGACTTCTCGCAGACCGTTGACAATAACGGCAACCCCTTCCCCTACATTCGCGACCCGCTACAGAGCTTGCCTTGCAACGCCACCAACCTCGGCGGTTGCTTTGCCGATGGCGGCGTTCTGGGCCGCATTCCGGCCAGCCGTTTATATGCTCCCGGCCTTGCGATTCTAAATTTCTATCCGCTGCCGAACGCCCAGTCCACGGCCAACAAGGGCTTCAACTTTCAGTCGCAAGTCTCCGACACCCAGCCCCGGCGCGAGGATGCCCTCCGCGTCGATTACAACATCAGTTCCAAATGGAAGATGTTTGGCCGTTTCGTGAACAACACGGACACCATCACCACCAACTATGCGTCCTTCGTGCTCAACGGCAACTTCGCCGGGCCGAATCTTCACTCCGACGCCCGCCCGGCGCGTAGCACCGCATTCAGCGTCACCGGTATCCTCAGCCCGACGATGACTAACGAAGCAACTTTCGGCGTGGGCCAGAACAAGATCAACATCGACGGCGTGGGCGACGGCCTCACGCGGAAGGCAGCCGGTCTTTCGGGACTGCCCCAGCTTTATCCCGGGGCCGTCCAGGGCGACTACATCCCCGGCCTCAATTTCGGCGGATCGCGCTTGGCCAATAGCCCCAGCCGCAACACAGCCGACGCTCCCTTCGTCAATTACAACACCACCATCGACTTTATCGACAACCTAAGTAAGATCTGGAACAGCCACACTTTCAAGACGGGCCTCTACTTCTCGCGCAGCCGAAAGGATCAATCTTCCTTTGCGCCTTTCAATGGAACTTTCAACTTCGGTGACGTCGCCAGCAATCCGCTCGATACCGGCTACGGCTACGCCAACGCCGCCGTGGGCGTCTATCAGACCTTCCAGCAGGCCTCGCAGTACGCCAACGGCATGTATCGCTACTCGAACGTCGAAGGCTACGTTCAGGACAACTGGAAAGTCACCCGCCGCCTGACTCTCGACTTCGGCATTCGCCTCTACTGGATTCAGCCGCAATTCGACGCCGGGCTGCAGACCGCCACCTTCCTGCCGGATCGCTTCGATCCCAGCAAGGCATCGCGTCTATGGCGCCCCGCGCTCAATGCCGCCGGGCAGCAGATCGCCGTCGATCCGGCCACCGGTGCCACCAACCCATTTACTTCGGTAGGTCGCATCGTAACCGGCTCGGGCAACATCCTCAACGGCGTCGCCCAGGCCGGCAAAGATGTTTCCAAGTACCTGATGCAGAACCGAGGCATCCATTACGCTCCGCGCATTGGCATGGCTTACGACGTGACCGGCAAGCAGAATTTGGTGCTTCGTGCCGGCGGCGGTGTCTACTACGACCGATTCCAAGGCAACGAAGTGTTCGCGATGTTGCAGAACCCGCCGACAACCTTCTCGCCCACGCTATTCAACGGCTTTGTCAAAGACATCGATCCGAAGAGCGCGCTGCTGGCGCCGCCCACCCTCGACGCCTTCAGCTTCGAAGGTAAAGTTGCCACCGTGTACAACTTCAACGTCGGCATCCAGGCCCGCTTGCCCCTCGGCTTCGTGCTCGACACGTCCTATGTGGGCTCGCTGTCCCGGCACCTCCTGCAGCGCCTCAACCTGAACGCGATCCCCTACGGCGCAACCTTCCTGCCGCAGAATCAAGATCCGACCAAGGTGGCCGCGACGCCCAACGCTCTTCTGGGCAACAACGCCTATAACCAGGACTTCCTGCGCCCCTACCAGGGTTTCGGTAACATCAACTTGCACCAGATGGGTGGCACTTCGAACTACAACTCGAGCCAGACCTCGGTCAACAAGCGCTTCTCCAAGGGCTTCCTCTTCGGTCTCTCCTATACCTGGAGCAAGGCCCTCACGACGGCCAGCGGCGATGGCGGATTCTTCCGCATCGACTCCAACAATCGCAAGGCCAACTACGGGCTGGCGGACTTCCATCGCAAGCACACGCTGGCTGTCAACTATGTCTATGAGCTGCCCAGCGTCAGCCAGTACATTTCGAGCAAAGCTTGGCTGCACTCCGTAATCGACGGCTGGCAGATCTCAGGGATCACCGTCGCGCAAACCGGTCAGCCTTACGGCGTCGGCTTGAGCATCTCCGGCGTCGGCAATCAAAACCTCACCGGCTCCTACACCGAAGGCGCGCGCATCAACCTGGTCGGCGACCCACTCAAGGGCACCAGCCAGGACCCCTACAACCGCCTGAATCCTGCCGCCTTCACCACGCCCCCGGTGGGCACCATTGGCCTAACCGCTCCGGTCAACTACATGATTCGTCCGGGCTTTGTGAACTACGACTTCTCGCTTCAGAAGGCCTTCGCGGTCAAGGAGCGCGTTCGTATCCAGCTTCGTGCCGATGCCTTCAACGTTTTCAACCATACGCAGTTCAACGGCATCAATAGCACGCTGAACTTCGCTAGCTTGACCAACCCTAACCCCACCAACCTGCCCTTCAACGCGGACGGAACACTGCGTGACAAGAACGGTTTCGGCACGGTTAGCGGCGCGCGCGACCCGCGCATCCTTCAGCTCGTGGTACGTTTGCAGTTCTGATCGCACCACTTTCACTCGCCGGTCTTCTGATCGTAGTCCTGTTGAGCTGCACTACGCAGCTCAACGTGGGCTTGGTCGCTATCGCTTTCGCCTGGCTCATCGGCCTCCTTGCGGGGATCGATGCAAGCCAGGTGATGGCGGGTTTCCCCTCCAATCTCTTCCTCACTCTCCTCGGCGTTACCTTCCTTTTTACCCATGCCGAAGTCAACGGCACCCTCGCCCGGCTGGCCGCTTCCGTCCTCCGCCTGGCCCGAGGCAATTCCGCTGCTGTCGTCATCCTCTTTTTCG
>JANXUM010000509.1 GCA_025356215.1 Bryobacter sp.
GCCCGCCGCCCGCCGCAGCTCCTCGATCGACTGGCTTGTGTAAGCATCACC
Organism: Bryobacter sp.; assembly: GCA_025356215.1. GTDB lineage: Bacteria > Acidobacteriota > Terriglobia > Bryobacterales > Bryobacteraceae > Bryobacter. Next base: position 52 of record JANXUM010000509.1, read on the forward strand.
CTCGCGGACCGGTAACTGAGCGCGCAACCTAACGACATCGATCCCTTGACGACCGAAGAATTCAATTGACTCAATCGACTGAATCCCGTCGCTACCCAGAGCAGCAAACGAAATTAGCACAAGCCACGCCGGTCGCACTTACAGGCCGCCGCCCCGCGCCATCCGTAACGCCCGGAGCCCTTCCATCGCCAATCGACGTACCAGGAAAACGATCCCTACAATCAACACGCCCAAGGCGATCAGCTTCATCTGCTACACCTCGCAAATCTTCAACATCGCGTCCAGAGTCTTTACCGGGTCCGACCCTGGGCGCGGGTTGTACTCGTGGCTGATCCAACCCTGGTAACCCGTATCGGCGATGGCCCGGGCGATACCGCGGTAATTCATCTCTTGCGTCTCTGAGTCGAACTCGAAGCGCCCCGGATTCCCCGCCGTGTGAAAGTGTCCGATATAAGCGATATTCTGCTGAATTGTTCGGATGATATCGCCTTCCATAATCTGCATGTGAAAGATATCGAATAACAGCTTAAAGCGCGGCGACCCGACGCGCTTACACACTTCCACCCCGTAAGTCGTATGATCGCAGGCGTAATCGGGATGACTTACTTTGCTGTTGAGTAACTCGAGACACAGTGTTACTCCGGCGTCCTCGGCGCGCTTGACGATCCGCTTGCCGAATTTGACGTTGTTCTCAAGGCACTTCTCGGAGCTTTGCCCCCACATGTTGCCGGCGAGCAGTATCACACTCGGTGCCTTTACTTCAGCCGCGTTCTTGATCACTTCAATTGCCTGCTTCTCGAGCTCGTCATGGCGAGAGAGGTCGGTAGAGTTATGGGTCAGCGTTCCGATCCCCGGCACCATCGTCGGAATCAGACCGTACTTCTTCAAAGTCGGCCAAGCCACCGGGCCCAACAGATCGTGCCCCGTGACGCCTAATTCCGCAGCCACCTTGCAACGGGCGTCGAGATCGAAGCCGCGACCGAGCACGCCGCCACAGATGCCCTGCTTCAGCCGCCCCGAACGGGGAGTCACAGTTCCCTGCCCTTGCATCATCGCGGGCAAAGCCGCCAAGCCAAAAACATCGCGTCTGGTCATAATCGCCTCTATACTATCAACGAATGGGCTTCGCTCTCTGGCATCAAAAACCGCTGCTTGTGTGCGCGGGCACGCATGAATACCGCCCCATGGGCACGGCGATCATAGGCGACCAGGGTCTGTTTCAGGCCCGCGACTTTTCAGCGTTGCGCAAGGCGCCACGTCGCGGTCATGAGGGTTTCGTTGGTTATTTCGCTAGCTTGAATGAGGTGAACGCCTACCTGCGGGGGCCGCGCAAAAAACGCGACTCTCACCGCATCCTGAGCATCCTCTAGACGTCGCGCAGCGCTCCGGCTGGGTCTACGCGGAGCGCCTGCAGCGCAGGGATCACGGTCGCCAAAAGCGCCACCAGACAAACGCCCACGGCCGACAATGCGATCACGCGCGCATCGCCGGCAGACACCCCATAGAGCACGCTCGCGGACGCCCGCAACAGCCCGAAACCCGCCGCCGCCCCCAGCGCGAGCCCGATCCCCAGGGGCCAGGCCGCCTCGCCAAGCACCAGCGCGAACACATCACGCGGCATCGCACCGACGGCCACGCGAACGGCAATCTCCCGCCGCCGCGCCGCCACTAAAAATATCAGCAACCCGGCCAACCCTGCACCCGCCACCAGCGCCGCCAGCGCGGCAAACGCGTTCGATACCCACAGCAGCGCCCGCTCGGTCCAGAGCGACGCTTCGATGTCTTGCTCCAGTGTCGAGATGTCCTCCAGGATGAGGTTGGGAGACAGCTTGACCAGGGCTCCCCGCACGCCCTCGATTACGTCTCGCGGCGGCCCGAGCGTTCTCACGACCATCGAATTCTGCCTGGCGTCAGGGCCTAAGGCCGTATACATCGTCGGCTGTATCGGCTCGCGCACGGACCGATACTTGGCGTCGCTCACGACGCCCACCACCTCGACGGACGCCGCTACCAGCTTGCCCGCGCCGAACCCAAATCTCTCACCAACTACTCGCCCTCCGCTGCCAAAGTGGCGCGCAAAAGTCTCGTTCACCACCACCGGCCTCATTGGACCATCGTCGCCTTTCGCCTGTTCCGCCGCGGTAAACAATCTACCCGCCACCACGCTCTGACCAAGCGTTTCGAAGTACCCCGCGCCCACCGACTGCGTGCTGGTGTTCAAGAATTCGTCGGCCGGGATCAGCGTCCCAGCGCGACCAGCCGTGCTCTTCATCCCCGAGCCGCGCATCAAGCGCACCGCGCACATGGCGGCCTCCGCCACACCCGGGACTTCTTTGACCGCTGCCCGCCAAGCGTTGGCTGTTTGCGGAAAGCGCTTGGCTGCCTCCTGGTTGGGCACATCCAGATCGAAAGTGAAACCGATCACCTTGTCGCGCGCCATGCCAACGTCCTGGCTTCGAAGATTTTCGAGCGTAGCCCGGAGAGCCCCCGCGCCAAACAGCAGAGCCGTGCACAGCGCCACCTGTACCGCCACAAGTCCCTTCCAGCCGCGCGTGCGATTACCGCTGCTCCCTTCCCTCAGGACGTTGGCGTCGATCTTACCGACCTGCCACGCCGGCAGCAGCGCCACCAAGGCCAGCGCCGAAAAACAAAGCATTATCGCAAAGCGGAACACGCCCCAATCCGGGCTCAGGTCCAGCGCCATCGGCACCGCCCTGTTGTCCAGGAGCCGCACCGGTGGCATCCGGTCCGCCGCCCAGCGCGCTCCCCACATGGCCAGCAGCGCGCCCGGCAAAGCCCCTGCCAGCACAACGACCGCCGTCTCTGCCAAGATCATCGCCGCCAGTCTCGATCGCGTTGCTCCCAACGCCCGCCGCACCGCAAAATCCCGCCGCCGCACGTTCAGCCGAGCCAACAGCAGGCCAGAAAGATTCAGGCACACCATTAGCATCAAAAGGCTGGCTCCGGCCATAGCCAACGTCGCTGAGGTCGCCGCCTGCGCCCGCAGCCGCGAGGCGCCGTTGGTCATCGACTCGAGAGCGAAATCCCGCGCAGCCACCGGCTTGTCCTCGGCCTTGCTTTTATTTACGTAGATTCGATAGGCCTCGCCGCGCGCCGCTTCTGCCGTAATGCCATCCGCAAGCCGCGCCACAAGCTCAAAAGTGCCATCCCAATCTTCAATTTTCACACCGGGGAACGCACTCGCCAAAGCTTCCAACGGCACGCGCAAATCGGGCCCGGACTCCACCGTCGCACCATTAAACCCCTCCGGCATCACGCCCGCAATCTCAACGGCCGCGCCGCGAATCCGCACAATGCGCCCCACCACGGCGGGGTCGCCCGCATAGCGCCGCTTCCAAAACTGATAGGACAAGACCGCTCGCAACGGTCCTTGCGCCGAGTATGCAGAGCCCATCAGAGGCGACACGCCAAATGTGTCAAAGAACGATGCTGAACTCGCCGCCCACTGCACACGTTCGGTCCGCGGCCCGTCGGCATACCAGTCGCTCATTTCCTCGGTCGCCGCGACGCCCGAAAACACTTTCGCTTCCCGCAGCAAAGCGTCCCAATAGCGCCAGCTAAAGGCGCTGCGCGCTCCAATTCGCGGCCGAACCGTCACGATGCGCACCAGGCGCTCTGGCGCGCGCACCGGCAGAGGGCGCAGCAGCAGCGCGTTGGTGAAGGTAAAGGTGAGCGTCGCCGCCGCGATCCCAACCGCCATCAACCCCACCGCCGCGATCGCAAACCCAAGGCTCCGCAGTCCGGTCAAGTAACGCATCCACCAAGAATTTCGATTTCCTGTAAACACTTCCGTGCCCGCGCTCGTTCTACTTACAGAAAGCGCCATGCACGAGATCACAGCACCCTTCGATCTGCCCCTCGCCGCCAGCGCCGCGCCCGGCTTTGACGACCTGATCGAACGCCATAAGACTCTCGTCTTCCGCACCGCCTGGCGCATGACCGGCAATCCGGAGGACGCCGAAGACATCGCGCAGGAAGTTTTTCTCCGCTTGCACAAACGCGGCGACGCCGAGGCCACCGCTGCCTGGCTTTACCGCATAACCGTCAACCTCTGTCTCGATCAAATCCGCAAGCGCAAATCAACACTGGAGCCGCCGTCGGACTTGGCCGCCGCCACGCCTACGCCCGAACAGCTCTTGAGCCAAAACCAGCAGCAAGACCGACTGGCCCGGCTGATCGCACGCCTGCCCGAGCGCGAGCGCGCCTGCCTCGTTCTTCGCGATCTTGAGGGCCTCACCAGCCGCGAGGCCGCCGCCATCCTCGAGTGTTCCGAGGAAACAGTCCGCTCTGCCATCCACCGCGCCAAGGAGAAGCTCAAGCAATGGATGAGTTAGACCTGCTTTTAGATG
>JANXUM010000512.1 GCA_025356215.1 Bryobacter sp.
GCGCTCGACCAATGCTTCGGCCCATTCCAGGCCGACAAATGCTGGAGATTCGAGGATTTTGTGATAGCGGACGACTGCGTCGTCCACAAGCTTTTGCGCCATCAGGGTTAACTTCGCTATCAGTATGGCATAGCAGAGGCAATAAGCAAAGTTTTGGGGCGGAATTCCCGAAGGTAAGCTGTTGATAGGATGGGACTTGCGATTGAGGCTGAGGAAAGGCTGGGGAATGCAACTGAAAAACAGTGTTTTTGTGGCGTTGGCGGCGATTATGCCGGGCTTGGCTCTGGGCGACGATGGAATTTGGCTCTTCAATGAGTTTCCCCGCGCCGCCATCCGGGCCAAGTACGGCTTCGACGCCTCCGTCGCCTTCCTGAAGAAGCTCCAAACGTGAAGTGTTCGATTCAATAACGGTGGATCGGGAAGCTTCGTATCGGGCGATGGGTTGGTCTTCACCAACCATCACGTGGGTGCGGACTGCATACAGAAACTCTCCACGAAAGAACGCGACTACATGCAGCAGGGCTTCACGGCGCAAAGCCGGGCGGTGGAGCGGGAGTGTCCGGATTTGGAGCTCAACGTCTTGCTCAAGATTGAGAATGAGAGCGAGAAGGTGAAAGGTGCCACGCCCGAGGGTGCCACGCCGGCCGAGGCGGCCACCAAGCGCTGCGGGGCGATGAGCGAGATTGAGAAATCGTGCGCTACCGCTACCGGGCATCGATGCGATGTTGTCACTCTGTTTAGCGGCGGCCAGTATCATCTTTACGAGTATCAGAAGTATACCGACATTCGCCTTGTATTCGCCCCAGAGAAAGATATCGCATTTTTCGGCGGCGATGCGGATAACTTCACTTATCCGCGTTGGGATCTGGACGTTAGGTTCTTCCGGGTCTATGAGAACGGTAAGCCGCTGCGCCCGATTCCATATTTTCCCTTTTCGAAGACGGGGGTGAGGAAGGGAGAACTTACTTTTGTTTCCGGTAATCCCGGGTCCACGGGTCGGCTGATGACTTATGCCGAAATGGAGTTCCAGCGCGACGTGCAAATGAAATTCAACCTGGAGCGCACCGGCACCTTAATCGCCGCCCTGAAAGAATTTTCGAAGCGTGGCCCTGAGCAAACGCGGGTTGCTGTAGAGGAGATTTTCGGAAACGAGAATAGCTTCAAGGCCTACACCGGTTTTGTGAGCGGGCTCAACGACCCGAAATTCATGGCGAGCAAGAAGGCGCAGGAAGTGGCCCTGCGCGCGGCAATCGCCGGGGACCCGTCCAAGGAAAAGCTCTACGGGAGCGCGTGGACGGAGATGGAGAAGATCATCGCCGACTACGGAACTTTCTACCAGAATTTCCAGTTGTTCGAGGGTACGCTCACCCGTTCCGGCGAACCGCTGGCGATCGGCAAGCTGGGCGCAAACAACGCTGTCCTGAAAGAGATTCTTGCGGGGCGCACGCCGGAGGCGACGGCGAGAGAGGCTATCGCGACCTCAAAACTGATTGACATCGATATTCGTAAGCGCATCGCCAATTCCATCGACGCCGCGCGCAATGAGCCGGACGGAATCATGCTCATTGTGCGAGTTCTTAAACCGGGGGCGCGCAAGTATCGCAAGATGTGGGAGGACCGTGTCCAAGCCCGGCAGGCAATTGAGACGGCGCGGATCGCTCAAGCTCAATACTCACTTGGCGGCAACGTCTATCCGGACGCCACCTTTACTTTGCGGCTCAGCTTTGGGCCGGCTGTCGGTTACAAGAATGCCATGGGCGAGATTGTGAGTTGGGCGACTGATTTTGCGGGCATGTACAAGCACGCAACCGGAGTGGACCCGTATAAGTTGCCGGAGCGCTGGCTTGGCGTGAAGAAGACACTTAACCCGAGTGTGCCCTTCAACGTAGTTACAAGGGCGGACACCCACGAAATCGTAGAGGCGTTGCGCAAGGTCTACCGGGCCGACGCGTTGCTCAAAGAACTGGGCTTCTAACTCATTTCCAAAGCAGTTTGGAGTAATCGGCCAGATAGCGGCGCCAAACCAGCCAGGTGTGCGCGCCGGGTGTTGAGTTCCACACGCTTGGGATTTGTTTTTCCTTGAGCCATTCGCCCAGCTTGATCATTGGGGCATGTGCGGCGTCGGAGCTGCCGCAGGCAAGATAGACAAGGCTTGGGAGGTCCTTTTTGTTTGAGAGCAGCGTGGGATAGCGTTCCTCCGGCTTGGCTGTGGCGTTGAGTCCACCGCCTGAAAAGGCGCCGATATAGGCGAATCGATCGAGATGATTTAGGCCCACCAGCAAAGATTCGCCGGCCCCCATGGACAAGCCAGTAATGGCGCGATGCTTGCGATCCTGCGCCACCTTATAGAGACGCTCGGCCTCTGGCAGCACTTCTTCGAGCAAGGTGCGGGCGAAGTTCTCGGCGTTCTTGCCCCACACGGCGGGGTCGCGCGCCAGGCCCGTGCGCAGTGAGTGAATCGGAGCGCCGTAACCCAGAGGCATGACGACGATCATCGGCTTGATCTGCCCTCCGGCCAGCAAATTATCGAAGATCAGATTGGCCTTGCCCACGGTGCTCCAACCGTCGGCCTTGTCGCTCATGCCGTGCAGCAACACAAGCAGCGGGTAGCGCTTGGAGGGTTGATAGCCGGGCGGCGTGTAGACGAAGAAGTCGCGCTGGTCGGCCGCAATCCTCGACGCTGTGAAGTGATGGTGCACCGTACCATGCGGCACGTTAGTCTGCTCCCACGGCTCGGCTGGGGAGCCCGGCACCAGCACCATGCTGTTGGGCCCAAGCGCGTTGGTCTTGATTTCGCCAGAGGCGGGATCGAGAAAGCTGGTGCCGTCGATCGAGAATGTGTAGCCGTAGATGTCCGGTGGCAGGGGCGCGGTCGTCACCGTCCAGACGCCGCCGTCGCTCTTCGTCATTGGCAGGCGCCCATTGCCTTCGAGCGACAGTTCAACTTTCTCCGCTGTGCGCGCGCGCACCCGGAAGGTGACGCGCCGATCGGCGGAGACTTCAGGTGAGAGCAGGGCGGTGGGCGGAGCGGGCGTCTGGGCGTATGCGGCGACGCAACACAGGGCGGCGGCAAGCAAGCGGCATGTCATGCCGTCTATCCTACACCTATGGTTCTCTGTTCGATTTCGATCCTGCTGGCCTTGGCAGCCGATCCGCCGCCCGTTATCGGCGACGCCCACTTTCGCGTCTATCGCGCCGACGGTCGTCCCGCCGAACTGGATTCGATCGTCAAGGCTGCCCGCGAAAATGACGTGACTTTTTTGGGAGAGATCCACAACGACCCCGTGGCGCATTATCTTGAACGGCGCCTGCTCGAAGGCATTGCCGACGAGAAAACCACCCTGTCGCTCGAGATGTTCGAGACCGACGTGCAGCCAGTTGTCGACGAGTATCTCGCCGGTCTGATCAATGAAGAACACCTGATCTCTGCGGGCCGCGCCTGGAAGGCTTATAAAACCGACTATCGCGAGTTGATCGAATTCGCCAAGGCGCGCAAGCTGCCCGTGCTGGCCGCCAATGCCCCGCGCCGTTATGTCAACCGCGTTAGCCGCTTGGGTCGCGAGAGCCTGGTGGAGCTGCCCGCGCAGGCCAAGGCCACGCTGCCGCCTCTGCCTTATGCCGAGGCCTCGGCTGACTACTCGGCCAAGTTCACCAAGCTGATGGAAGAATCGCGCAAGCAGGCGGAAGCCTCCAAGACACCAGTGCCGCAAGGGGAAGTGAACATTCCCCGCGCCTTGATGGCACAAAGTTTGTGGGACGCCGGCATGGCCTTCTCCATCGCGCAGCATCTCACGCGCCAGCCTGGCCGTCGTGTGGTGCACGTCAATGGCGGCTTCCACACCGAGCAACACTTGGGCACGGTCGAGCACTTAACGCGCTATCGCCCCGGCGTCAAAGTGTTGGTCGTTACGATGGTTCCGGCCAAGGCCTTCCCGGCCTTCGACCCCGCCACCATGCGCGACAAAGGCGATTTCGTCATCGTCACTGACGCGGCGCTCAGCAAGCCATAATTTTTCACAGATGAGACATTTTCGCGGTCTCAAGCTAAACTGAGCGGCAATGATGTCTCGCTTGCTCTACTCGATTCCACTCCTGTGCGGCCTACTGGCGGCGCAGGAGGTGCGCCCGCCAAGGGCCAATTACGACCTTGCCGCCCGCTGGACGCCGGCCAAGGTGGCCAAGATGGTTTTTGACGTCAATGTTGTCCCGCGCTGGTTCGATGCAGGCGACCGTTTCTGGTACAGCCACGAGACCAGTCAGGGCCGCAAATTCACACTCGTCGATCCGGTGAAGAAAATCAAGGTGCCGCTTTTCGATCACGCGCGCATGGCCTCATCGTTAACCGCCTTGACACGCATCCCTTACGACGCTCAGCATCTTCCACTCGAAAACGCACATTTAATGCGCAAGGACTCCGTTCTGTTGTTCGAAATCAGCGTGCCTGTGGATGCCGAGATTCCCGGCTTGCCAAAGGAAGACAAGAAGGACGCCAGCGCCGCCGCCACCCAGTCCGCCAGCCAGCCTGAGGATACCGACGACGACGGTCCGCAACAGCGCCCAGCGGCTGCACCAGCCGCCGCCCGCACCCGCCTCGTCTACTTCGAATACGACTTTGCCGCCGCCAAGCTTGCGTTGCTGCCGGACTACAAAGCGCCGCGCAAGCCGCGCTGGGCCTCGCTGTCGCCCGACGGCAAAACCGTCGTCTTCGCCCGCGGGCAAAATCTTTACTCGATGGACGAAGCCAACTACGCCAAGGCCCTCGTGAAAGAGGATGACGCCTCGATCGTCGAATCGCAACTTAGCACCGACGGCGAAGAGAATTTCGGATACGCCCGCCGCCTGAGCGAAGAAGAGAAACGTCAACAAGCCAACCGCGCCAAGAACCCTCGGGTACCCGCAATCCAGATCTTCTGGTCGCAGGATTCGAAGAAAATCTCCGCCATTCGCAACGATCAGCGCAAGGTCGCCGAACTCTGGGTGATCAACTCCCTCAGCAGTCCGCGCCCCACGCTCGAAAGCTATCGCTACGCGATGCCCGGTGAAGTCAACTTGCCGCAGGCCAGCTTGGAGGTCTTCGATCTCGCCGCCAAGAAACGCGTCAATGTCAAAGCCGACTTGTTCAAAGATCAGGCCCTGGCGATCTATACCGCGCCCGCCACCTACCGCGAACGCGAGGCCGCCCGGCTCTTCGCCGTCGAACGTGCCGGCGAGCAGGATCAACAGCAGCAGGGCCAGAACGGCCCGCCTCCCGGCCCGACGCCCAAATGGCTGAGCGAGTCCTCTTCCAAGCTCTACTTCAACCGCACGAGCCGCGACCTCAAGAAAATCGATGTCTGCGTTGCCGACACCGTCACTGGAGAAGTCAAGACTCTGATTGAGGAGCGCCTCAATACTTATCTGGAATTCAAACCGCTGCGTCTTCTCGGCGACGGCAAAGAGATCATCCACTGGTCTGAGCGCGACGGCTGGGGTCACTATTACTTGTTCGACGGCGACGGCAAGCTGAAGAACCAAATCACAAGTGGCGAGTACCATAGCGAAAGCATTGAGGCCGTGGACGAGAAAACCCGCACTCTCTACTTCGCTGCCAACGGTCGCGAGAAGGACGAGGATCCCTACTACAACCACATGTACAAGGTGAACCTGGACGGCGCCAATCTGAAGTTGCTCGATCGTGGCGACGGCTCTCACACCTCTTCGATGTCCGATTCTGGTAAGTACTTTGTCGACACTTACTCGCGCGTCAATCGCGAACCCAGCTCGTCTCTGGCCGACAACGCTGGGAACGTGGTGATGGATCTTGAAAGTACGGATATCTCGGCGCTGAAAGAGGCTGGCTTCGACGCCCCCCAACCCTTCGCGGTCAAGGCAGACGATGGCGTCACCGATCTCTACGGCGTCCTATACAAGCCATTCGATTTCGACCCTAAGAAGAAGTACCCGATCATCGCTTTTGTCTATCCAGGGCCGCAAACCGAGAGCGTCACCAAGACCTTCAACCCGCGCAGCCCCAATCTCGCCCTCGCCCAACTCGGCTTCATCGTCATGGAGGTTGGCAATCGCGGCGGCAACCCGGCGCGCAGTAAGTGGTATCACAACTACGGCTACGGCAATCTTCGCGATTATGGCCTCGCCGACAAGAAGACGGCCATCGAACAACTCGCCCGGCGCCATGCTTTCATTGACGTCAATCGCGTTGGCA
>JANXUM010000514.1 GCA_025356215.1 Bryobacter sp.
TTGCCGTTGGCTGAGCCCGCTCGTTGGCGGTTGGGGTTGGGGAGCTTGGGCTCTTCCGTTTCTACATCGGGGGTATCGAAGTTATCCGTATGTTCCATGTTCATTATCTCGATCGTTAGGGTGTAGGCAGTGGAGGTCCCACTGGTAATTATTCTCTTGTCGGCTGTGGGCGGCATTGGGCCAGGCCAGGGCAAGCATTCTTGTAAGTTGCTTATTTTGTGTGGGTTATATAAATCAACTTTATTTTAATTTTTCGTGAGCCGGATTTGGCGGAATCGAGGATTGGCTGGATAATTGGAGTAGGACGTGTCTCAGGCTGATTGCTGACGATCATCTTGAACCCGCGCACCTCACGGAAGCAGAGGTCCGCCTTGAGATCGCGCTGGCGCTGTTTGCGAAGGAACGCATGACATTGGGGCAAGCGGCTCGGTTGGCGGGGCTGCCGCAGCTTGATTTTCAGCGTGAGATGGCGAGACAGCGCATTCCGATCCACTACGATGTCGCTGAGTTTCAAGAAGATTTGAAGACGCTGGAGCGGCTGGCGCAGCGTTGATCGCCGTGTCCGACATGTCGCCGTTGCTGAACCTTTGTAGGGTTGGGGCTTTCAGTTTACTGGGGCAGATCTACGGCGAAGTCATTGCACCACCGGAGGTAAGGGAGGAACCTATTCGGAATGGCGTGGAGCCGAGTGATCTGGGCGGCCTGGTTATCCAAAGTCCAATTCATCGGAAAAGCCTGGATGAGTTACTCGTCGAACTTGACCCTGGCGAGGCAGCCTCCATCATCCTTGCGATCGAAGTTAGCGCCGATGTTGTTTTGCTCGATGAGAGGCGGGGTCGTAGGATGGCAGCAGCGATGGGGCTTCGGGTGGTAGGATTGCTCGGAATTCTGGCGGGGGCGAAGGCGATGGCGCAATATCGAGGGTATCCTAACCGTGCGAGCGGCGAACCTGGATTTCGACTATCTGCGGACTTGGGCGACCCGGTTGGGTGTCGCGGATTTGCTGGACAAAGCCACTACGACGCTGTTGGCCTGAACCGTCTGGGCACAAGCTGCGCGCTTTGACAACTATCGCCGCGCGAGGTGCATTGGGAAGTTGGCCGCCCGATCAAGAAGGTCCTGCGCTTCGCTTGGGGGGCCTCGCCGGGGACCCGATTGCTTAGAAACCGCCGGGTGCAACGGCGGGCTGGCGCAGGAGCCGCTGTTGCCCTTGCTGGCCAAACAGTGCGGGACTTGCCGTACGGGCAAGCAGGCGATGGGCGGTTTATCGATGGACTCGATTGAGGCGTTGCAGAAGGGCGGTAAGCATGGTGCCGCGCTGCGGCCCAGTGTGAGTGCCGAGAGCCTGCTGTTTCAATACGTACCCGGGGAGAAGACGCCTCGGATGCCTCTTGGCAATTCTCTCGATGCGACGGCGGTGGGATGAAGGGCGGTCCGATGATCGGGACGACGGATGAGGCTGGACATAAGGCGATCGAGAACGTTTATCACATGCATGACGTGCACGCGATGATTCTGAATCAGATGGGGTTGAGCGATATGCGGTTGACTTAATACTTTGGCGGGAGAACTCGCAGATTGACCGACCTGGGAGGACGGCTGATTCAGGAGTTGATCGCCTAAGTAGCGCGGCGGAGTAGTATGCTGGGAAGCCTATGAAACGAGTTTTGCTGGCTTTTCCTTTTCTGCTGCTGCTTGGATATGCGTTTGCGACGCGGCGGACGGCGACGCATAACTTCGATGAAATTGCCCCTGGGGTGTTTTTTGTGACGGGCGGAGACCAGGTTACCGTGGGTAGCAATTCGCTGGTGGTTGTGAACGATGACGACGTGTTGTTGGTCGATTCACATATTTCGCCGGCGGCGGCGCGGGCCCTGGTTGCCTCCATCAAGTCGATTACCGATAAGCCAATTAAGACGCTGGTGAATAGCCACTATCATTACGATCACGCCAACGGGAACCAGGTGTTTGAGAAGGGCGTGGAGATTATTGGGCATGAGTTTACGCGGCGGAAGTTGTTGGGAGATGTGTTGCATGAGGCGACTTATGTGAACAACGCAGGGCCAGGGAACCAACAGTGGCAGATCACGCAGTTGGAGAAGCGGATTGCGGCGGGGGATCAGGAGGCGGTGGGGCAGTTAGCTCAACTCAAGCGGCACATCACAGAATTGGCGGAAGTGCGGCCCATTGCACCCAGTGTTACTTTGACAAATAAGTTGACCCTGTATCGGGGGAAGCGCGAGATTCAGATTCTGTTTCTGGGCCGGGCGCATACTGGTGGGGATTTAGTTGTGTATCTGCCGGCGGAAAAGGTGGTGTTTACCGGGGATCTGTTTTACACCGGGGCGCCGTATCTAGGGGATGGGTACCCGGAGGAGTTTGTGGCGACGCTCGAAAAGTTGAAGGGGTTGCGGTTTGACGTAGCCGCCGGGGGTCATGGGCCGCTGGTGCGGGACCGGAAGCAGATCGATTTTAATCAGCAGTATGTCCGCTGGTATGTGGGTCAGGTGAAGGGCTTTCATGCGGCCAAACTAACGCTGAAGGAGGCCAAAGCGAAGTTGGATTTTGGAAGTTACAAGAAGTTCGCCCAATTTCAACTAAACGCGCCGGGGGTGTTGGATCTTGAGCTGGCGCGGATGTACCGATTGTTGGATGGAGGCGAATGACGCCTTCGCGCCGTTCGATGTTACTGGGTGTCGCGAGTGAAGCTTTGGCGGCTGGAGGGGGAACCATGAAACTTGCATTGCATCAAACGACGTCGGCGGGC
>JANXUM010000575.1 GCA_025356215.1 Bryobacter sp.
GTGTCGCTTTTATATTCGCCGTTGATGATGAAGGATCACGTGATGGGCGTGATTACGGTACAGAGTTTCAAGAAAAACGCTTACTCGGAGTATCATGCCGACTTACTGGAGAACTTAGCGTCTTATACGTCGATCGCACTGGACAATGCGGACGCGTATCTGCATTTGAAGACGGCGCAGGATCAGTTGCTGGTGCAGGAGAAGTTGGCGTCGTTGGGCGCGTTGACGGCGGGTATCGCGCACGAGATCAAGAATCCTTTGAACTTTGTCAATAACTTTGCCGAGTTGTCGGTGGAGTTGATGGAGGAGTTGCAGGAAGAGGTGGATAAGCTGAAGGCGGGCGGCGAGGCCGACATCGACAACATGGAGGATTTGCTGGCGGACTTGACTGGCAATGCGAAGAAGATCAACGAGCACGGCAAGCGCGCGGATGGAATCGTGAAGAGCATGTTGTTGCATTCGCGGGGTCAGGCCGGGGAGCGGCAGCCGACGGACATCAACGCGATGTTGGAGGAAAACGTGAACCTTTCGTATCACGGGATGCGGGCGACGGATTCTTCCTTCAATGTGACGATCGAGAAAAGCTTCGACAAGGAAGTGGGCAAAGTGGACGCGATTGCGCAGGATTTGAGCCGGGTGTTTTTGAACATTTTGAACAACGCCTGTTACGCGACGCATGACCGGATGAAGATGGGCGCGGCGGGCTATACGCCGGTGTTGCGGGTGAAGACTCTCAATCTTGGGGACACGGTTGAGGTGCGGATTCGCGACAACGGAATGGGGATTCCGCCGCATGTGCTGGAGAAGATTTTCAATCCGTTCTTCACGACGAAGCCGACGGGGCAGGGGACTGGATTGGGGCTGTCGATCAGTCACGACATTGTGGTGCAGGCGCACGGCGGGCAGTTGGAGGTGGATACGGTGGCGGGCGAGTATACGGAATTTATTGTGCGCGTGCCGCGCCATTGGAGGAAGAGTTAGTGAAGTTGTTAGTGGTGGATGATGAAGCCGATGTGCGGAGCATGTATGAGCAGCGCTTTCGCAAGGAGGTGAAGTCGGGGCAAGTGGTGCTGCACTTTGCGCTGTCGGGGGAGGAAGCGTTGGCGTTCTTGGAGGCGAATCCGGATGAGATGTTGATTTTGTCGGATATCAACATGCCGGGGATGAGCGGGCTGGATTTGCTGAAGGCTGTGAAGGAGAAGCGCGCGGACCGGAAGGTGTTTATGATTACCGCGTATGGGAACGATGAATATCACAGCAAGGCGGTGGCGTATGGGTGCGACGACTACCTGACGAAGCCAATCGATTTTGCGGTGCTCAAGGAGAAGGTGCTGGCTTAGAAAGGCGCGTTTTGGGCCCGTCATTTGGCAGTCCATCCGCTTGATTCTGAAGGGGATAACCCGTTGCTGGGTTCGTTCCTTCTTTTTCAATTCATTTCGGCGATTGTTCGCCTGGATGAGACGGATGGAATGCCAAGCGACAGGTGTGGCGTAAGCACCCCAGAGGGGGATTCGGTTGTCGGAGAACTTGGGGCTGGAGATGAGGCTTCCACCCGGAGCTAGTATGCGATGGGGCGGGGTTGGTTTTTGGGGCGTAGATGTGGAAGGCGTTTAGAATCAACGGAAAAAAGTTGAAAATTGTTGTGAATCGGGGGGAAGAAGATTGCGCCACGGATGCGCACGAAGTGCGCCGGGATAAACCGGCATGGAGTAGCGAATGAAAGAGTCGTACAGGAAAGGAATAGCGAACCATCTTGACCCCGAGTCATGCGTGCGTCGTCGTAAGGCGGCGGGCGAAGCGTTGACAGGGGCACAGGCAGGCAGGAAATTGAGCTGCGAAATTCATCTAGTCCGGGGTGCCGACGATGTTTCGTGAATCGGAAGGCAACATCATGAGTGGCAACAAACGCGAGTCACCCATGTACCCCGCGCAGTCAGAGACCCCAGGCATGTCTTGAAACTCCATGTGCGAGAACCGGGAGACCCCGCTGAAATCCGACAGTAGTAAGCCGGATGAGGCCAACACGAGCCGGGCTCAGGACTGGGAAATTGTGTCACGCGGACTCGTTGGTGTGCGGGAAGCAGCCCGCAGGGACAAGAGGCAGAAGTTCACCTCGTTGCTGCATCATGTAACGATCGACTTACTCGGGGACAGCTATAACTCACTAAAGAGGAAAGCTGCGCCGGGTGTGGACGGCGTGACATGGCAGCACTATGGAGAGGGGCAGGAGAGTAAGTTACAAGACCTCCATGAACGAATCCATCGGGGCGCATATCGCGCCCAGCCGTCCAGGAGAACCGATATACCCAAAGCCGATGGTCGGCAACGGCCATTCGGGATCGCCGCGCTAGAGGATAAGGTTGTTCAACAAGCAGTGGTGAAGGTTCTCAACGCAATTTATGAAGAGGACTTTCTGGGATTCTCCTACGGGTTCCGAACGGGGCGCAGCCAGCACAATGCGTTGGACGCCTTGAGTGTGGGACTGAGACGGAAGAAGGGGAACTGGGTACTCGATTTGGACGTTCGTGGTTTTTTCGATCATGTTTCGCACGAATGGCTGGTGAAGTTTGTCGAGCACCGGATTGCGGACCGGCGCATCCTGAGCCTGATTCAGAAATGGCTCAAGGCGGGAGTGTCGGAAGAAGGGAAGTGGACGGAGACAAAGACAGGGACGCCGCAAGGGGCAGTTGTATCGCCATTGCGGGGGAACATTTATCTGCACTATGTCTTCGATCTTTGGATAAGACAGTGGCGGCGGAAGAGGGTGCAAGGGGACATGATTGTGGTCCGCTACGCCGATAATGCCATACTGGGATTCGAGCACCGGAAAGAAGCTGAAGTATTCCTGGAGCAATTACGGGAGCGGATGCGGAACTTCGGATTAGAGTTACACCCGGAGAAAACGCGCTTGCTTGAATTTGGGCGGTTCGCGGAGAGTAACCGGCGCAAAGGTGGAGAGGGAAAACCCGAGACCTTCGACTTTCTTGGCTTTACGCACATATGCGGACGGACGAAGAAGGGTAACTGGTTCACGGTGAGACGGCAGACGGGCAAGAAGCGATTGCGGAGTAAGTTGCAAGCAGTAAGGCAGGAACTTCGCTAGCGCTGGCATGAGCGGGTTGCTGTAACCGGAGAGTGGTTGCGGTCGGTGGTGCAAGGCTACTTTAACTATCATGCCGTGCCGGGAAACTTCCGGGCCTTACAGACGTTTCGGCGGGAGGTTGCGCGGTCCTGGCTGGCGGCGCTTCGGCGTCGCAGTCAGCGGCATCGACTCCCGTAGGAGCGGTTTGGCCCAATTCCTGATCGCTTCCTGCCCTTGCCGCGAATCCTGCACCCTGAACCCGGCGCGAGGTTTGACGCCACTCACCCAAGGTAGGAGCCGTATGCGCTAAAATGCGCCCGTACGGATCTGTGCGGGGGGCGTCCGGTAAGGGGCGTCCCGACCGCGACTGTCGCCGCCAGATTATGATCAAGCCAGTCGCGCGTGGCCCTGAGTGAAGTCGGCGACCGATCTGTTTCGCTTGACCTCTGGGGCAAGTCATTACTACCCATCGGTGCCGGGTCAAAATTGATCGCAAAGTGGATTCAGCGAGTAGAATCCAACCGCGCACCATAGCGCACGGAGGGGGGTGGGACTATGGGGTGGAGTAAGGTAAGTCCGATAAGCTACAAGAACACGTTTTGGAGGTTTTAAGACAAACTTAATCAGATCCCATGCCTGCAAGTGACGACATAGGAGCTTCGGCTGAGCTTCGAAGCGGATGTTATGAACGCCGCCTTCTCCCTAGCGGCCAAGCTCCAGTCCCGCGTCGAGGTCGGAGTATCGGGTAGTCCCAAAGCCCAAGCCAAATGCCGACTTTGGCAGGCAGTGTTCAAGTCCGCCGCCGGCATACCTGATCGACCGATCGGGCACGGCAATTC
Source organism: Bryobacter sp. (assembly GCA_025356215.1). Taxonomy (GTDB): domain Bacteria; phylum Acidobacteriota; class Terriglobia; order Bryobacterales; family Bryobacteraceae; genus Bryobacter. Next base: position 3,922 of record JANXUM010000575.1, read on the forward strand.
GACTCGGCGATGCGCGGGTTATTGTCGATCAGCTTTCCCGAGCCTGTCTACAATCCAGCCCACGATATCTCCGATTAGAGTCTCTCTGTCCAAATCATTGAGAGGATCGTGAAAACTTCCCTCATACAGCTTCAGCGTTTTATCTTTTGACCCAGCCATCTCGTACAGATGCTGGCTCCCGGTCGGCTTCGCCGCCTTATCTTCCGAGCCATGAAGTATCAGCAAGGGCAGTCGTATGCGCTCGAAATTCCTTTTCAGATTCTCATCCGCTCGAACCAACGCCGCCACCGTCTGCACTGGCTCTGCTTCAGCCTCTATCAGCGGATCATTATTCATCGCGCGGACGATTTCCGCGTCGCGCGAGAAATCCTCGTTCTTCAATCGCAACACATCCAGGTGGGGCGCAAGGTGACTGAGCCCTTTGATCACGGCCAACGCAAATCCCGGTGCCGGCAACTCATGGGCAAAGCTCTCGCAAATCAATCCACCCAATGCCGCCCCATGTTCCAACGCATAAAGGCACGCGACAACGCCTCCGGCGGAATGACCCAGCAAAAATACCGGTGCCTCCAGTACGCGCGTCTGAGCAAGTGCGACCATCCCTGCTACATCCTCGACATAACTGGCAAAGCTCTCAATGTAAAAGCGCTCTCCGTCCGATTGGCCGCGTCCGCGCAAGTCAACCGCAAACACCGCGAGCCCTGCCGCACTCAAACGATCAGCAGCCCACTGGTAATAACCACTGTGGGAGTTGAAGCCAGGGACGATCACCACCACCCCGCGCGCTAGCCCGGATGGCTGCCAATGACGGAAGAAGATACCCAATCCGTCCGAACAGACAAACTTTCCCTCTGCGGGCGCACTCATCGCTGATTCCCTTCAGAATCCCGATTCCTCCAATAATCATTCGCGGCGGCAATGGTGGCGAACTCGACGGCCACGACATGGCCCGCCGCAATTAACCCAAGGGCATCATTGGCATATTGGGGACGTCCAGCCTTCAATACATCGAGATCCCGCTGCATCGCATGAATCGTGTGGCGGGCAAGTGTGATTGCCAGCGCTCTTCCGTCCTCGGGATTAGTTGTCAAGAGGGTGTTGCCGGGAACCAAAGGTTCGGGCGGAATCTGAGTCATTGAGTTTCTCCTTAAATCGAGTCGATCTTCATGGGCGCCCCCCCAGGGGAACGAGGACGAGTTTGCCCGGCGGAGCCTGAGCGCCTTCGATCAGAGCATGCGCGACACGGGCCTCCTCGAGTGGCAGAACCAGCCCAACGTGAGTTCTTAATGTCCCGGTCGCAAAATAACGGGCGAGTTGCCGCAGTTTCGACGTTGTTACCTGCACTAACGCGAATCGCGCTTCAACACTGCGAGCTGCTGCGGCGGCGAGATCGGGCTGGGCGACAGCCGAGACCAGAACACCTCCTGGACGCAACCAATCGAACGCACCAGCCAGCGCTGCACCACCCACCGTATCGATCACGGTGTCAGCGATACCCGCGAACCTGGCGGGCACGGGCTCGTCAGCCGAAACCGCCGATGCTCCCAATTCTGCAATCCGCGTCAGGTGATGCCGGCGACCAGTCGCGATGACCTTGGCGCCAGCCAGCGTGGCCAATTGCACCGCATAGCCTCCCACGTTGCCCCCACCACCAAGAACCACTACAGTGTGCCCTGCAGCGACTGCCGCGTCATCAAATAGCATCTGCAGCGCGGTGCAACCGATTACCGGAACCGATGCCGCCTCGACTGCAGAAAGCGTGGGTGGTCGCAACGCTATCATTCCCGCTTCAGCCAAGGCGTGTTCCGCATACGAGCCCACAAATCGAGCATTCGTTACTCCATAGACCTCACAACCCACTGGAAAGTCTTCGACGCCGACGCCTACCGCCTCGATCGTACCCGCGAAGTCAGCCCCTGGAGTTAGCGGCAGAGGCTGCGAAATCACACTACGCCCTGCTCGAATCCAGCAATCCCAGAGACCCACGCCCGCGGCGGCCACGCGAACCAGTAGTTGACCTCGCCCCGGCTTCGGACGCTCCACCTTCTCCAAGACCAATGCCTCCACGCCGCCGAAGGCGTTTACTCGGATGGCTGAGCTGAATTTTGTAAGAATGTCCTAGTTTAACTTCTGCCAACGACCCAAAGATTTTTCCTTCTTGCGCAGTTATATTCCCAGGCTGCGGATTTCGCCACGCCAGTGGGAGGGCTAAGCTGAGGTAGATGGACCTGTACGATCACGGTAGACAAAAATACGGCGAAACCGGCATTTTACACTCGTCCCTTTCCTGCCAGTGGTCCGGCGTTGCGGCGGAGTTGCGCCTCCATCCGGCGGGAGAACTGCCACCGCTCGATCTCACCCAAACCGAAATCGGAATCGCCACTCGCTGTCACCGCAATTCGGTTGTCGATCGCCGCGGTAATGGACTCAAGCAGAGGACAAAAGTGATCCCCGGCACAATCTGGACCTGCCCCGCCGGAGTGCGGGAAGAAGACATCGTACTCACCGAATGGCACGAATGTCTCCATATCTACCTGCCCGCCTCGCGCTTTTCAGAGGTCTCGCAAATCCAGGGCGGCGCCACGGTGCACCCGGAGCAAGTACGCTACTTGGCGGACTTGCAGGATTCGCTAATTCGACAGATCGGCTGGACGCTGCTGGCGGAGCTTCAGTCGCCGACATCTGCCGGTCGCGTACTCGTGGAGACGCTCGCCCTTGCCCTCACTGCGCGCCTCACCCAAGCCTATACCCAGGACCTTCGGAATGTTGTAAGTCCACTGGATACGCGGAACAAACTCGACGAGCTCAGACTCGCGCGTGTGCTCGATTTCCTGTCCCAGCACATCGAGCAGGATCTTAGTGTTGATGACCTTGCGGCGGTCGCCTGTCTCAGCCCCTTCCACTTCATCCGCATGTTTCGGAACCGCGTGGGAATGCCACCGCACCGCTATTTGAGCCAACGCCGACTAGAGCTCGCAAAGTCGCTCCTGACCACTAGTGACATCCCGCTCTCCGAAATCGCGCTACGCTGCTGTTTCTCGTCTCAATCCAATTTCACCCGCGCCTTCCATCGGGCCACCCGTATCACTCCAAATAACTACCGGCGCAATTTCTACCGCTGACGGTCTCAGAGCCGGACTTGGCGCTTTGGATCACGCAGAACAGCAAAGAGCGCCAAAGCTAATGCTTGTGCCGGCGTTGGGATGGTGCAATTGCTCTTAGACGAGTCCGATCCACCAGCGGTGTGTTCGATCGTGCCGTTTCCAGCTTGGACGATATCTGTCATATGGACATAGTGATTTGTGCGGCAACGGTCTGACAAACCGATTTTGTGGCTGAAAGGTAAGGTGAAGACGCGACCGTTCAGACAGACTGCCCGGCTGGAATCGGGCCGGCTGCTTCGCTGCCTTCAGCGGGGCGAAGTTTTGGGAATGCCACATTCGAGGCCGATGCCTGTGATCGGCGTGCATTGACATGAGTTGCGAATCCCTGATCGCAGGTCGTCGGTCGTCGAAGTGTGCAGAAAGTGTTTGGCTAGCCTCGTGAAAGCGGCGGCTGATCGGGAGCGACCATGAACATCGACAAGAAGTCACGCCTTGAGCGCTCCTGCTGGACAGTCGGCGGTGGAGGCCGACTTCCTGGAACTGACGCCTGAGGAAGCCAGCTACATCGAGCTGAAACTTGCACTCGCAGCCGGGATCCGGGAAGTACAAGAGAAAAGCGGATTGACTCAATCAAATGTCGCCGCCAGATTGGGATCAAGCCAGTCGCGCGTGGCCAAGATGGAAGCTGGCGACCGATCTGTTTCGCTTGACCTTTTGGTCAAGTCATTACTAGGCATCGGTGCCAGCCCAACGATGATTGCAAAGTGGATTCGGCGAGCAGAAACTAACCGCGCAGCATAGCGTTAGGCCTCTAGCCGCGAAGCGGCGATCGTCGCACTGGAAGAAGCCAAAGCTCTCTTGACCAGTCCGGGATGAGGATCCTGCCTGGCAAGGTCTATCAATGCAAATCCGGCCAACTTATAGGTGGTGTGGGCATAGGATCCGCGTGAGCTACGCTGGGGGCAGATGAGACAAGCGGTGGTTTTCAGGGGCGAAGATGGGCAGTGGGTGGCCGAATGCCTGAGCCTGCCGGGCTGCGTGAGCCAGGGGCAGACTCGCGAGGCGGCAGTCAGCGGGATTCGCGAGGCGATTCGACTCTACGTCGCGGTATTGGAAGAAGATCAACTGCCTGTTCCCGAAGAGCAATTCGACACGCTACTGGTTGCGGTGTGAGTAAGCTGGGTAAGGCGGCTTTAGGCTGCGCCGGCAGGAGGGGAGTCACATGGTACTTCGCCGCGACCAACCTTTTGGCCACGTCGTAGTTCCGGATCACAAAGAATTGGATCGCGGCACGTTGCGAGCAATCCTGCGCGGTGCGGGAGTTGCGGTGGAGGAGTTCATTGCGCGGTTGGGATGATTTGCCCGCCTGGTTTGGAGTTTTGAGGATCGAGGGGCCGACTTCCTGGAACTGACGCCAGAGGAAGCCAGTGTACCTGGGTGCTGGCACGGCCTGAAACGCCGGTGAGCGAATAACCGACTCACTGCGCCGGGCCGAGATTGGTGCCGTAGAGGACGACCAATTCCCCTGGAGCGATGGGGCCAGCCTTTCCGCTGGCGGCATTGACGACTGCGGCAGCGCTGATTACCGCCTGTGGAACCATCGTTGCCAATGAGTCCTCCTGCTTTGTTACTGATGAGCGGTACGGGCGGCAGATGGGGCGGCTGCTTTGCCGGGGGCAACTGCACATATAACGGCGGTGGAGGAATCAGTAGTGTAGAGTAACTCGCCGTTCGGCGGGTAGACGGAGTAGCGTTGGTCGGCTTGGTCGGGCTTGCGACAATCCTCGCGCCAGTTCTAATGGTTTCTCGCCTGCGCCAACGCCGCAATCGCGGCGGGATCGTTTTCCTCGGTCGAAGAAAGTTTGGCTCCTGTCTCGATCAGCTCTCGAATCACGTCCGGCCCCTGAATCAGGAGCGCGGCATAGAGCGGGGTTCCGTGTAGGACCGTTGGAGTATTCAACAATGGGATCTCTACCTTCTTCAGCTTAAAGAGGCTGAGGCCGTCTGGTTCGCGCGTCACAATTGTCCATACCAGCGGATTCTCGCTCTCAGTGGTCACCGGGCCTTGCTGCGACAAGCGCCGAAGGAACCATTGGAGGCGAAGGTCGACTCGCTCGTTTTCGGCAAGCTTTGCCCCCTGTGCGATGAGCGCGCGTACGATGGCGATAAGCTCCTGGTGGTCTCCGAGCGAACCGTCATATCGGAGCGTCAGGTTCTCGAGGGCAACCTTTAGCGGCGTGCCGTAAGGCGGTACCGGGATGTTGACCTGAGCCGGCTTCTCCGCAATTGCTTTTAGGGCTTGGTCGACCGGGGTGGACGGAAACTGCGGGAAGTGCAGGTCGCCGCGGGTGCTGTAGATGGCCCACAGGAGAGGGTTGACCGGTTCGATTTTCTTCCGGTCTTCCTTTCCTCCACTAGCCAGGAAAGCCGAAGGCCGAGCCAACTCGACGGCGAAAAGTCCTACCGCTGCCAAGCAGACCAGGACGGGAAGGCCGGACAGCCCGAACGCAAGGTGGGCATCGCCGCGCGCCATGGCTCTCCAGGCGAACACATCAAGTGCGATGAATACCACGGGGTACAACGAGAGGACCAGGAAAGGGAGGGCTCCGAGGAAGGATTGCCGGGGTGCCGCGATGGACATGACGTTTGCGACCAGGATGGCCGGGTAGGGCAGGAGAGCGAGGGCTCCTACTATCTGCAGGATGATCAGATTGGATCGCGTCAGGGGCATGAGTTCTCCAAGGATCTAAACATTCCTACCACCCCTCGTCAAGGGCCCTGCGAATCACAGGATCGACGCTTCCACCAAGACAAGCGAAATCGGACATCGAAATCGATCAGCGGGCCTGCAAGTATTTTTCGGCGTCTAAACCGATCTTGTTGCAAAGCTCCCGGAAGAGCTGGACGCGCTCGAGGCGGTCCTCCGTACGGAAGTTCAGGAAAAACGGGCGCTGTTCCCAGTCAAAGGCCGACGATGCCTTGCCGTGGAGAAACATCAGCATCGCGGCGAACTGCACGGGAGGGCCTTCAGTGCGACTTAGCACGCCGCGCAGTAATGCTTCGATAACTTCGGGCGGATGGAAGGTCTCGATTTGCAGCAAGGCCTGTGTGAGTCCATCGTAGGTATCCGACTGCTCCAGTGCATCGACGAGTGCGGCAGTGTGTTCGGCCTCGGAAATGAGGCCGCGCGCGTACTCGGTGACGGCGATGCGTACTTGTTGGCTGGGACTC
>JANXUM010000586.1 GCA_025356215.1 Bryobacter sp.
TCGCTCTCATGGCGGGTGTCGTTTCGTTCTGTTGCAAGAAGGCGGCCGCGCTCACTTGGCGAAAACAGCGCTCCATCACTTCGACGCGCCCGCTTAAGGTGCCTTTCGCTTGCCGGTAGAGTACCAGCACCTCGGGGGTGCAGGCGACGCGGTAACGATTGGCCAGGCGCAGATGCAGGTCCCAGTCCTCGACGGCAGCCAGTTGGGAGTCGAAGCAGCCCACCTCGCGTACCGCGCTGTGGCGGAGGAGCGAGTTGGAACCGCAACTGATGAAGTTCTCGCGAAGCAATTGCGAGTAGACTTCCCCGGCGAAGGTTGCGCGACCGTCAGGGTAGAGAGGCCGCAGTTGGGCATCGACGAAGTCGGTCCAACCGTAGCTGAGGGCGGCCTCGGGATCGCGTTCGAGGGTGGGCACCTGGGTTGCCAGCTTGGTGGGGAGCCAGACATCGTCGGCATCGATACAGGCGAGGTATTTGCCCGTTGCTTTCGCTATGGCGCGGTTGCGGGCGGCGGAGGGCCCGGTGTTTGCTTGGCGGATCAGCCGCACGCGGGGGTCTTGATAGGTCTTGACGATCTCGGCGGTAGAGTCTGTGGAGCCATCGTCGACGACGATCAGTTCCAGATCGGCGTGCGTTTGGGTCATCACCGAATCGATCGCTTCGGCGATGGTTGCGCGGGCGTTCCAGGCGGCCATGATGCACGTGACTTTAGGCATTGCCGGAGAGCCTTTGAGCCCAGCGGCGGCGGAACGCTTCGTAGCGGTGGCGCCAGGGCGGGCGATAGGTTGCCGTGTTTGGTTTGGAGGCGGCATTTAAGGCCATGTAGGGCGCGGGGCGGCTGCTCCACTCACGCATGCGGTGGTCCCACATTTCTGGGATGCGACGATCCTGGGCGCGTTGGTAGTGCATGAATAGAGCCACACGGTCCCAGGAGGCGGCGGGGTCGCCGCGATGCCAGACGTTGGCGTTGAAGAGGTAGAAGCGACCGTCGCCAAAGTTTTCGATCTGTTGCGGGGTGGCATGGGGAAGGCCGAGGGATTTGGCGGCGGCCAAGACTTGAGCGAGGTTATCCGGTCCGTCTCCGACGGCGGGCGGAGGAAGCGTCAGGCGCTGGGTGCCGGGAATGCACCAGGTGGCGGATTTGGGATTGCAGCCAGCGATGCCGACGGCGACGGTGACGGTAGGCCACAAAGAGCTCTCTAGATCGACGTGCCAGAGGTGGGCTTCGTTGGGCGTGGCGAGCCGGATGTTGGCACCCCACATGACAAGATCGCGTGTACCGAGAATGGAGGCCACGGCATCGACCACCTGGGGGTCCCGGGCGGCGGCGGCGCAGCCATCGGTCAGAAGATAGGGCACGCCGGCGCGGCGCTGCGCTTTGATTCGTTGGGACTCAGCCTCGAAGAGTGGTACCTCTTTGAGGAGCATCGACGTTAGGCGGGTGGGATCGGCGAGCTCGATGGCGCAGCGCGTAAAGCCACACTGATCGTATTCGGCGACGGAAGCTTGTGTCGGCGTCGGAATCTTTCTAGTTTAGGCTGGAGATGATCCCTTACTCAAGGAGCTAAGAATTGGCAGTGAGTTTCTTGCGGAATTACCAGCGCCGGGGATTGGCGCGGGACGCGGCGCTGTATCCAGCACCAGGGGAAATGGTTGATCTTGGCGGCAGGGTGTTGCACGTGCGACGGCAGGGGGCGGGTGCGAGCACGGTCATCCTAGAGGGCGGTTTTGGGGCGTCGAGTTTGAGCTGGGCACGGGTGGACCGCGAAATTGGGGAGTTCGCGACCGTCTATTCATACGACCGCGCCGGGCTCGGCTGGTCGCCTTATAACAACCGGCCGAAGATTGCTCGCGACTTGATTGAAGAGATGCGGCTGGCGATGGCGGCGGTGGGAGCGCCGATTCCGCGCGTCGTCGTGGGGCATAGCTTTGGGGGCATGCTTATGCGGATGTACGCGGCCATGTACCCGGAGGAAGTGAGCGGCGTGGTGCTGGTGGACGCGTTGAGCCCCGAGGATTGGTTCCCGCTGACGGCGCGCAAGACGGCGATGTTGCGGCGGGCGGCGCAATTGTCCGCGAGGGGGATCTGGTTGGCGGAGCACGGCGTCGTGCGCTACGCGCTGACGTCGCTTGAGCGGGGGAGCCGGTTGATCCCGCGGATGCTGGGATTTTTCAGCGGTGCCAGTGGGGCGGGAGTGCATGGGCGGGTGGCGGAACAGATCCGGAAGTTTCCCATCGATGTGCGGTTGCGGGCGAAGGCGCATTGGTCGCGCGCTGATTCCTATCGGACAATGTGCGAGTATTTGGCGGACCTGCCGGCCTCGTGCGCACAGGCGCAGCTTTGCCCGGATCTGGGGGATATGCCGTTGATCGTGTTGTCGGCCGAGCACGGAGAGACCGGGCATCCGGGGCGGCAGGCGAAGTTGGCGAAGCTGTCCACGCGGGGGGATTACCGAATGATCGAGGGCAGCGGGCACTTTATCATGCTGGACAACCCTCAGGCGGTGATTGAGGCTGTGCGGGATCTTTCAATTGGATTACGCTAGTAAGCAATGCGTTTCATAGCCTTGTTGCTCGTTGGGGTGTCACTTTGCGCCCAGAAGAAGACTGTCGACATGTGGCCGGGGGCTCAGTATGACCCGGCAATCCCGACCGTGAAGAAGACCCTGGGGTTTGAGATTGGGGAGCGGATTGCTTCGCACGCCAACTTGATGAAGTATTTTGAGGCGCTGGCGGCGGCGCAACCGGGGCGGGTGAAGTTGATCGAATATGCCAAGACTTGGGAAGGGCGGAAGCTGATTGTCGCCATGGTGGGGAGCGAGGCGAACCTGAAGCGGCTGCCGGAGATTCAGGCCGGCATTAAGAAATTGGCGGACCCGCGCAAGACCACCGACGCCGAGGCGCAGCGTTTGATTGGGAATTTACCGGCCGTGGTGATGCTGGCTTACGGCGTGCACGGGAACGAGATTTCGAGCCCCGACGCGGCAATGATGACCGCCTATCATCTATTGGCGAGCAAGGGCGATAAGAGCGTCGACTCCATTTTGGCGAACACGATCGTCATGTTCGATCCCATTCAGAACCCGGACGGGCGGGAGCGATTTATCCATAACTTTGA
>JANXUM010000589.1 GCA_025356215.1 Bryobacter sp.
CAGAGGCCCGTAGTAGCAGAGAAGTCCGGTAATGCGGATGGAGCGGCAAACGGCAATATCGCCCCGCCATGCCGGACTCATGGATGGTCTCATCACAACAGCCGCCCCCGCCCCTCCGCCTCGCTCAACGGCAGCATCCGCATCCTCGCCCCAAACAACGCCAGCCCCAGCGCAAACACCAAATCATCATGCTTCTCCTCCGTCTCAAACCGCGGCCCCTTCGCCCCCTGCACCATCCGCATCCCCCGCAACTCCTTCTCCAATTCCTCCCACCCTCTCACTCCCGCCGCCACCCCCAAACCCTCCACCTCAAACGCCCGCTGCACTCCAAGCAATAACTGTGTCCGCGGCGTCGGATAGGTCCCCGCGCGATAACTTGCCTCCAACCCGCCCGTGATCTTCACCGGATACAACTCGCCCCGCAGCCTTCGCCGCGTCAGAATCGCCAACACTCCCTCGCCCACGCCCGTCGCATCCACCGCCGTTGTCACCGTCCCTGCCCGCAATTCTTCCGAATGCGTCAATCGCTCCACCTCGTCGGCCACCTCGTAGTAACCCGTTCCCAGTCTCACCCGCTGCACGAGAGTAACATCCATCTGCCGTTCTTTCTCGATCTCATAAGTTACCGCGTTCCGCCGCGCCGTCGGAACCACCCGCTGCTCCACCACCACAATCGCCGTATGATCCACCCGCTGCCCTAAGTCAAGCCCGATATGATAACTAACTAAGTTCCGATGACTCATAACATACTCTCCTTGAATCGAAATCCCAACGCCTGCGCCCGCAACCCCTCGCGCTTGGCCGCCTCCAGCCACTCCCCCCGAAACGCTTGATTCCGCATCCCCACAAAGCTGCAAAGGTACTCCTGCGCAAACCACTCCGCCCCCTGCACCGCCCGCTCCTCCTCTAAAAACTCTGCCGGAATCCGCGCGCACTCCGTCGCCTTCGCCTCTACTCTCGTCCACTGCTCGCCCCCTTGCGCCCATTCCTTCCAAAAGAAGCCCCGCTCCCCAAACGGTGTCGACAACAGAGCCAGGCTCCCCCCAGAGGTCGCCAGCATCGGCCGCAACGCATAGTACAAGGAATCCTCCACCCGCGCCGCCTCATCAATCACCACCAGGCTCGGCGCAGAATACCCGCGCACATTCGCCTCCCGCCCCGGCAAGCCCACAATCCGCGACCCGTTTGCCAGCGTCAACGATAATTTCGATCCCCGATACGCCACTCCCGCCACGTCCAAAAATAACCGCACCTTCAATAGAAACTCCCCCGTCTGCCGCAGCGTAGGCGAGACACAAACCACCAGCGCCCCGGCCACCTCCACCGCTTGATACACTGTCAACGCCGCCGCCGATGTGCTCTTCCCCCACTGCCGGCTGCAACACAACAATAGCCGTCGCGATCCACCCTCCAACACCCTCCGCTGCGCCGCATCGGGAACAAATCCCAAGCGACGCTCGGCAAATTCCACTGCCGAGCTGCTGGCCGGACCCTCAAGAAGGAGATTCAATCCCATCGCTGTGCTGCCTCCAGTCCCTCAGAAATCCCGACCATCGCGCCGCAAAACCCGGCTCACTCTCACAAAACCGCACTAGTGCGCGCAAAAACCCGCGCAACCATCGCACTTCCATCTTTTTGTCGGGAGACACTTCCGGCGCCAGCTCCGCAATCGCGTCTTCCATCGGAACCAATCGAGCGAATATCATGCTCACAATCTATCCAACCCCCTCTCAATCTTCAGCTAGCCTCTAATGCTATCCCCTTGAAAAGAATACAGAAATAAACATTAAACATAAGCGAATGAATAATCCACAAATAGTTGTTGATTTATCAACATAGAAATGCCAAACTCCCAACATGGAAAATCAACTCTCCGATCCGAAGCTCGCCGCCAACCGTAACAACGCGAGACGTTCGACTGGCCCCAGATCCGCTCTCGGCAAGGCAAAATCCGCTTCCAACTCTCTCCAGCACGGCTTTTACTCGCTCCGCAACTTCGAAAACTTCGTCCATGACAACGACGTCGCCCTCGCCGTCACCCAAAATTATCTGGAGCAGTTCGCCCCGATCACCCCCACCGAACACACTCTCGTTCATCAAATAATTCAGCTCGAATTACGCTTTTTGCAAATGCAATTTCTCTACGATCAGGCTATGGCTTTTCGTGTCGAGGACCTCCTCAACAAGCCCGTCGCGACACTTCCCCTCATCCTGCGAGAACTGGACCGCATCCCCTATCGGCTCGAAAAAGCTCTCCGTCTCCTTCGCGCGGAGCTCGCCCTCCGCGACGACCAAACTCTGATCGAACCCATCGACGATCACCCCAAACTCCCCGCCCTCCCGGACTCTGCCTACTACGATGTCGTCCAGACCCCAGAAGGGCGCATCGCCGTCGAACAGCTCAAAAAGCAAAAAATCGAAACGAAGCCACCGCTCACCGAACAAAGCCACCTCACCGGCGAAGAAGTCTTTCAAATCTTCACGGAATCCATCCTCAACCGTCACCCCAAACCACCCCGCTAAACTATAACTAGCGATGCCCTCTTCCGACCTTGATCTAAAGAAAACCGTCAACCTGCCGAATACCACCTTCGCCATGAAGGCCAACCTTCCGCAAAACGAGCCCAAAATGCTCGCCCGCTGGCGCGACATGGACCTCTACGCCCGCATTCGCGCCGCACGCGCCGGTGCCCCCGAATACGTTCTGCACGACGGCCCCCCATACGCCAACGGCAACATTCACCTCGGCCACGCCTTCAACAAGCTGCTCAAAGACTTCGTCGTCAAATCGAAAACGATGGCCGGCTTTGACTCGCCCTACATCCCCGGCTTCGATTGCCACGGCCTCCCCATCGAGATCAAGGTCGACGGCCAGCTCGGCGCAAAAAAAGCGCAAATGACCACCGTTCAGATCCGTCAGGCTTGCCGCCGCTACGCCGACAAATTCGTCGGCCTCCAGACAGAAGACTTCCAGCGCCTCGGCATCTTCGGCCGTTGGGACAACGTCTACAAGACCATGGACGCGCCCTACCAGGCCGCCATCGCCCGCGCCTTTGTCGACTTCTACGATCAAGGCTATGTCTACAAAGGCCTCAAGCCCGTCAACTGGTGCCTCTCCTGCCAAACCACCCTCGCCGAGGCCGAGGTCGAATACGCCGATCACGTCTCGCCCTCGATCTACGTCCGCTTCAAGCTCACCAGCGACCACGCCTCCATCCATCCCTCGCTCGCCGGCAAGAAAGTCTACGGCCTCATCTGGACCACCACGCCCTGGACGATTCCCGCCAACATGGGCATCAGCTTCCACCCCAAGTTTGAGTACGTCGCCAATCAGGTCGGCGACGACGTCTACATCGTGGCCCAAGGCCTGCTCGATGCCGTCGTCAAAGAGCTCAACTGGCCAGAGCCGCAAATCATCGGCACCTTCGCCGGGGCCAACCTCGACAAGGCAGTCTTCGCCCATCCCTTCCTCCATCGCGATTCCCTCGGCATGGTCGGCGACCACGTCACCCTCGAGGCCGGCACAGGCGCCGTCCACACCGCCCCCGGCCACGGCATGGAAGACTTCATGGTGTCGCAGCTCTACGGCATCCCCACTTACTGCCCTGTAGACGCCGCTGGCAAGTTCTTCCACGCCGAAGGCGCTGCCGGCACCTTGCCCGAGGAGATCATCGGCAAGACCGTTTGGGAAGCCAACCCCATCGTTATCTCCATCCTCGAGCAGCACGGCGCGCTGCTGCGCAAGAAGGATTATCACCACTCCTACCCGCACTGCTGGCGCTGCCACAATCCAACCATTTTCCGCGGCACCACCCAGTGGTTCATCGGCATGGAGCGCAACAACCTCCGCCAAAACGCCCTCGACGCAATCAAGAACGTCAAATGGCTCCCGGCCTGGGGCGAAGAGCGCATCTCCAACATGATCGCCGGCCGGCCCGATTGGGTCATCTCGCGCCAGCGCACCTGGGGCGTTCCCATCACGGCCTTCTATTGCGATACCTGCGACGCCATCATCGCCGACAAGCAAACAATGGAGCCTATCCTCCAACGCTTCGCCAAAGAGTCCGCCGACGTCTGGTACGCCGAAGAGCCAGCCAACCTGCTTCCCCCCGGCTTCACCTGTCCGCACTGCGGCGGCGGCCACTTCCGCAAAGAGAAAGACATCCTCGATGTCTGGTTCGATTCAGGCTCCAGCCACCTCGCCGTCCTCACCAAAGAGAACGGCCTGCCCTGGCCCGCCGACATGTACCTCGAAGGCGGCGACCAATATCGCGGCTGGTTCCATTCCTCGCTCCTGATCGGCGTCGGCCTCCGCGGCCACGCTCCCTATCGCGAGTGCGTCACCGGCGGCTGGATCCTCGACGCCGAAGGCCGCGCCATGTCCAAGAGCCTCGGCAATGGCATCGAGCCCGAAGAAGTCATCAAGCAATATGGCGCAGAGGTGCTCCGCCTCTGGGTCGCCAGCGTCGCCTATAACGAAGACGTCCGCATGTCGCCTGTGATCCTCCAGCGCTTGGCCGAAGCCTACGTCAAGATTCGCAACACCTTCCGCTATACGCTCGGCAACCTCGACCAATTCGACCCCGGCCCCGATTCCGTGCCCGGCGAAGATCTCGAAGAGATCGACCAATGGATCCTCGCCCGCACCGCCGCCCTCGTCGAGACCTGCGTCGCCCACTACAAGGCCTACGCCTTCTACAAGGTCTATCAGGCCATCTACAACTTCGCCACCGTCGACCTAAGCTCCATCTACTTCGACGTGCTCAAAGACCGCCTGTACACTCACGCCACCCGGTCGCAGTCGCGCCGTAGTGCGCAGACCGCCCTCCACCGCATCACGCACGCACTGCTCCACCTCACCGCGCCCATCCTCGCCTTCACTTGTGAGGAAGCCTGGGCCGCCTTCCCCAAGGGCCAGGAAGCCCACGACACCATCCACGTCGGTCTCTTCCCCAAGCCTGAAGACCTCACCCACGGCATCGACTCGGAGCAACTCGCCCGCCTCGCCAATTGGGACCGTATCCTTGCCTTCCGCGACCTCACCCGGCCCGCGCTTGAGAAAGCCCAAATCGGCGCCTCGCTCGCCGCAAAGCTCGTCCTCACTGTCCCGGTCGAGGATTACGCCCTGCTGTCCAGCTATAGCGCCAAACTGCCCGCCATCTTTATCACCTCGCAGGTGGAACTCAAGCAAGGCGAAACCACCCTCGTCGAAGTCCTGCCCGCCGACGGAGTCAAGTGCGAGCGCTGCTGGAAGTTCACTCTCGATGTTGGCTCAGACCCCAAGTTCCCCACCGCCTG
>JANXUM010000596.1 GCA_025356215.1 Bryobacter sp.
AAGGCGTCGTCGATGGGGCCCTGTAAGTTGTGTTTCTTGCGTAACCCAGGTTCGGCGCGACCGGCCAGCCAGCCGGATTCGGTTTTGTTAAAGCTACCGGCGAGGCTGCGGTCACTGAGCGGTTTTAACTTGCCCGCCGGTTGGCCGTCGATGCGGACAACAACCTCTCGGTCCAGGGGATGGTGCCAGCCGCCGGCTGCAAAATCAACGCTCAAGGCGGAGACATTGCTGGTTTCGATTTCAATCTCGCCGCGGTCGTTGATTTGCGCGCCAACCCGGGCGCGCTCCCAATGCTGTTGCAAGCCGTCGAGCACGATCCAGCGCATGCGGTTGTAGCGCAGCGTGTAGGTTGTGAAACGCAATGAGGCGGGGAAGGCGTCGCGCCCAGTCTTGGAAATGGCGGCGAGCTTGGCTTCAATGATGGGCTTGGAATCGGGATGGTACTTGTGTTCAGTCTTGGGCCCGATCACGTGCGACAGCGTCATGCCGTCTTTGGCAAGATAGCGTTGCATGATCTGAGCGGCCTGGATCTGTTTGTCGATCTCACCGGAGTAAGCCACAAGCGGCAGATTGTAGAAATTGCCGGCATAGTCGGTAGCGTCATACCAGTGCCAGAGCTTCTGCTCATACCAGGGGCGCACGTCGCCTTTCTTGTCGAGGCCCTGATACTCGCGCGTCTCGGCAAAGCCAGCGCCGGGAGCGGCACCGGCCCAGCGGTCCGCCCAGTGCGCCGCAAGGTGCCAGGTGGATGCGCCGCCCATCGAGAAGCCACGAATGAACATGCGATCGGCGTCGATGCGATAGCGACTTTTGACGGAGGCCTGGGCCTCAAGCACGTCCACTTCGCCGGCGAACTTTGTGGCGTTGCAGTAGCGCCCGTAGGGGTGGAGCATGATGGCGTCGGGCGGAGTGAATTCGCCAGGCCGGGTCATGCGTTCGGAAAGGAAATTGATTTCGCTGCGCGTGTCGCCGCGGCCGGCCAGCCAGGTGTCCAAGCGCCAGGGGGCCGCGTCGGAGGCGTGCCAACCGGCGGGAATCACAAGGCCATAGGGCTGGATGCTGCCATCGATGCGCGAGACGTAACCGCGCACGATGAGGCCCGTGGCGGTGGTCCAGGGAGATTGCCCGCCGGCCAGTTGCCGGGCGCGCAACAGGCCCTCGTCCAGCAGCTTGAGAGCCTTGGGGCCTTCGTCCTCTTTGAAGAATTCGTTGTAAGCCAGAGCGATGCGCACGGCCTCGCGGAAGATCAGCACGTCGGGCAAAAGCGCATGCTTGGCGACGGGCTCGATCTGGCGATTGAGCTCGGCCAGCTTGGCTTCGATCGAGGCACGCATGGCGGGGTCGAGAGCGATGCCGGGCGGCGGGAGAGGCTTGGGTGCCTGGGCGAAAGCGAGGCCGAGCGAGAAGGCGAGGGCAAGGGTAAACTTCATGGTTTTTTCTTTTCGTGTTGCTGGCGGAGGAAGACGGGGTCGTCCATGCGAGGACCGGGGGCGGCGTCACGCGGCTCTTTGGCGCGGTTGGGATCGAAGATCTCGGGGTTGGCGGGCAGTAGATTGTAAGGCGTGAGATCGGGGGTCAGCGCGAAGCAATCCGAGAGATCTTGCGCCGCGCCATCGTAGAGATTGAGGGCGGGAATCCGCAGTAGACGGAAGACAGTCTTCAGGATGCCGGGGAAGCTCGAGTTGACGCGCGAAACGTAGTTTTGCCTGGCATAAGGGCCCATCACCATCAGCACGGTGCGGTGCGAATCGATGTGATCGACTCCACCCTGAGCGTCGTCCTCAGTGACAAAGACAGCCATGTTTTCCCAGTATTTGGTGTGCGAGAGGAAGTCCATGATCCGGCCCAGGGCATAGTCGTTGTCAGCCATGTAGCTGGCCTCCACCGGGTAGCCATCCTCGCGGCGGGGCTTGGCGCCGTGGTCGTTGGGCAGGTGAATGAAGATCACTTGCGGCAGTTCGTCTTTGCCATCGATGAAGCGCGCCTGAACGTCGTGGATGAATTGCGTGGCGCGGAACTGGTCGGGGATATTGGTGTTGTAATTCGGGTAATCACGTGCGGTGTTGCGATAGAGCGG
>JANXUM010000608.1 GCA_025356215.1 Bryobacter sp.
TGCGCACCACCGTTGACAAATGATCGAGCGAGAAAGGCTTCTGCAAAAAATCCACCGCCCCGCGCTTCATCGCCTCCACCGCCGTCTCCACATTGCCAAACGCGGTCATCACAACGACGGGCAGCGCCGGGTTGTCATGCGCAATGCGCTCCAACAGGGTTAAGCCATCCATCCCCGGCAGTTTCAGGTCGGTCAACACCAAGTCGCAGCCTTCCGCCTTGCGCAAGCCATCCTCCGCCGTTGCCGCGCTCACAACTTCGTAGTCCTCGCCGCTCAGTTGCAACTCAATCACGCGTCGCAGTTTGTCTTCGTCTTCAATGACCAGAATTCGCATCGATCTCTCTCAGTCTTCCATCTCTTGGCGGTCCGGCAGCCACACCCGAAAACTCGTACCCACGCCGGGTTCGCTTTCCACAAAGATCCGCCCGCGATGTTCGTCCACAATCTTTGAGACGATGGCGAGCCCAAGCCCGGTTCCCTCAGACTTGGTTGTGAAGAAGGGATTGAAAATGCTGCCCAGATTTTCTTTGGCGATTCCGGCACCCCGGTCGATCACGGCGATCTCGGCTCCGCCCGCCGCGGGCCGCGTTAACACTGTCACAACCGAACCGGCGGGGCTCGCGTCAATCGCATTCGCCAGCAGGTTCGACACCAGTTGGCCAATCCATTGGGCGTCGATCGGCAACTCGTGCACATCGGGTGAATCGTTGCGTATGATCGTGCACCCGCGCGCCTCGGCCCGCGCCGCCACCGTCTGAGCCGCGCGATCGATCACCTCGCGCAACTCCACCATTTCTACATGCAGTCGAAAAGGCTTTGCGAAATCGAGAAATCGTTTGACAAGCTCGTTGGTGCGGTCCACTTCGGTCGAGATGTAGCCGGAGAGCTCCCTGGCGATCGGATCGTCTACAGGAAGCTTGCGGGCCAGCATCTCCGCCGACGTCTTGATCGTGCCCAAGGGGTTGCGCAACTCGTGTGCCAGGCCCGCCGTCAACTGACCCAGCGCCGCCAGCCGCTCGCTGCGCAACACTTCGCTTTGCGCCGCCTTCAAATTTGAATTGGCCGCCGCCAGTTCCCCCGCGAGGTTTTGGTAGCGCACCATCTGCTCTCGATTCGCCCTGCCCAACTCGTACGTCAAATAGGCGGCGAGGAACAGGAACAAAATTCGAAAGCTGATCTCCTGCTGCTGATCGAGAGGAATCTTCAACTGTTCAAAATCAAGGAACAGCAAAAACGACAGATACGAAAGCGATGCCAGTGTGGTCGCCGCCAGCGTCGCGATGGCCCCAAAAAAAGTCGCCGCCGTTACCACCGGCAAAAGCAGGATCAAGTAGTAACTGGAGGTGATGCCCCCGGTCACACCCATCAAAAGGTACGCAAACACCAATCGGATCGCCACGCCCAAAAAGCGCCCTCGCTGCGAATTGCGAAAGACGCCAATCCGCGGCTCAAAAATTTCAAACAACGCAAAGGCGGTCAGGATCTCCACCTCGGCGTCATTGACGATCGGCGAACTGAAGTGCAATGCCAGGAACAATACGACCCAAACGGCATCGCGCGAAGTCGGGGTCCAGGACATACTACATAAGCTCTCACACGTCGCGCGGCGCACGACAGATCAAATCGACAGAAATACTTGCGTGCGGCACCGCGCCTCCCGTAATCGCAACCAGGACGCCGTCCCAGTACTCATACTTCTGTTCGGACTTTACGAGGAACGCAAAAGGATTCGTCCCCCGTCATCCGCGTCTTCGGGGCAACCGCCGACATGATCCCGTTATCCGCTATTCCAATTGAAGCTACTGCGCTGCGGAATCAGTAGATTTCCTCCCCGTCGGTCGAGGTTGGAAATTCAACGCGCTCGTAAAGGTCCGCGACGCCTAGGCGTGCGTCAACGCTTTTGAGATAGATCTCATCAGCCATAGTCGAAAGAAGCAGCACGCTCCACACCTGATTCGCGCTTGCCCTTGAATAATGCTTTACGAACACCTTCTGAGAATCAACCAGCACGTACTCCCTGAGACTTGAAAGTCTCGTGTAGGCAAGCATTTTCGTCGTCTCATCATTGTTCCGAGTGCTTGGAGACAAGACTTCGAAGATCGCCATCGGGTTTCGGAGACAGTCGATCCCGCGAACTGTAAAAATCTCCGGCTCCCCGCAGACAACCGTTTGGTCTGGAAAAACGTAGGAGTCCATCAGCCGGATCGCCAAATTTGAGCCGTGAGTTTCGCAAGGCCGGCCGCCAAGTTGCAAGCGAAGCCGGAAGTTCAAGTTCGACTCGATACTGGAATGTGCTCGGGACGCACCGCTCATCGCCACCGCTACGCCGTCCCAATACTCATACTTCTGAACGGAACTATCCAGCAGAGAGAAGTACTCGTCCTCCGTCATCCGCTTCTTCGGCGCTACCGTCGGCATGTTACCCATTATCCGCTCTTCCAGCTAAACGCGTCGACGTCATGGGCCACAGTCAGCGCCGGCTCAAACACGATCGACACGACGTCAAACCGCACCAGCCCCTCATCGATAAAACCCTTGCGGCAATACTCCCCGGCCGCCCTTCGCAACGCCAGCTTCTTATCGTGATCGATGTTCCGGTCCGGTGAGCCAAACTCGTCGTTAGTCCGAGTCTTCACTTCGACAAACACCAGACGATCGGGCTGCCCGCGCTCCCAGGCGATTAAATCCACCTCGTGCAACCCGCTCCGGCTCCGCCAATTTCGGTCGATCACCCGATACCCCTTGCGTTGCAGGAAACGATGCGCGACGTCCTCGCCGCGCCGCCCCAGCGCCTGCGTCGGAATGAGACTTCGCCGGTCTTGCCACTGCCGGAGCCTGTCAAAACATAGCCAGATTGGCTTGGTCAGCAACATACTTACTTGACGCTAGTGGATTTAAACTTCAAATCCTCTCTGCGAATTTTCGCCGCTACGCGCCGTTCAACGGACCGAACTCAACATGCGCGTAGACTTCGGCCAAACGTAGGCTCGTATCGATGCTCTTCAAAAGCACCTCGTCCTCAAGGTCGGAGAAGGTCCTCACCCGCCAGATTTCATTTGCATCTTCGCGCGAGTAAAGCTTGACAAAACACCGTTGAGAATCTATGAGCACATATTCACGCAGGCTCGACAGCCGCGTGTAGGCGTGCAATTTCGTTGAGTCGTCGATGTCCCTCGTGCTTGGAGACAGTATTTCAAAGATCGCGATTGGATTTTTTGCACAGGCAATTCCCCGGATCGAATGGATCTCGGGACTCCCGCAAACAACGGTCACATCCGGAAATAAATAGGATTCAGCGACTTTGACTCCTAGATTGGAGCCGAAAGGTTGGCAGGCACCCCCACGCAACGCGACGCCGAGAGCAATTAACAGATCCGCCTCGATGTAGATATGCGGGAGTCCCGCTCCCGCCATCGCCACCGCCACGCCATTCCAATATTCAAATTTCTGCTCGGATTTCTCCAAGAGCGCGAAGTACTCGTCCTCCGTCATTCGCGTCGCCGGCGCAACCGTCTGCATGATCCTCATTATCCGCTCTCCTCGCGCCCCCCGTGCGCCCCATATTCACTTAACGACTTCGAATTCAAACTCCATCACCTTGCCGCGCACGACGTAGCAAAGGTAGTACTCCCAATAGCGGCGCAATCGCG